>NZ_JBJNIO010000140.1:0-406 GCF_056324145.1 Wenzhouxiangella sp. YN1 | reverse complement strand
GCTCCTACAACCACAACCGCCACCAGAACAGTTCGTGCTACCTCCAGCTCGCTAAGCCAACGCCCGATCGGAGCTTTCGCGCTCTGGAGATCGCTCCCACTACAACAACCGCCACCGGACCCGTAGGAGCGACCTCCAGGTCGCGAAGCCCGCGCCCGAGCGGAGCCGATCGCGGTCTGGAGACCGCTCCCACAAAAACAACCGCCACCCGAGCCGTACGAGCGAACTCCAGGTCGCGAAGCCGGCGTCCAGGCGGCGCTGATCGCGGTCTGGAGACCGCTCCAACAACAACAACCGACACCCGAGCCGTAGGAGCGACCTCCAGGTCTCGAAGCCGACCCCCGAGCGGAGCTTTCCCGATCAGGAGTACGCTCCCACAACAACAAACGCCACCCGAGCGGGAGGA
>NZ_JBJNIO010000139.1:0-321 GCF_056324145.1 Wenzhouxiangella sp. YN1 | reverse complement strand
CTCAAGCGGCGGACACGGGTGGCGACACTGTTCCCGAATGAAGACAGCTGCCTGAGACTGGTCTCAGCCGTTGCCAGGGAAAATCTCCGACGAGTGGGAGACCGGACGGGTCTACCTCACAATGGACCAATAGTTGCGATGGATGGATAAGAGAATTTACAGAACAGGTGTTTCTTTATCCGATCGACAGTCCATTGCCAGGTGAAGACGGTCAGGGCGCTGTTCGAGGACAGCCTTAATTCGGCTTCCCCATTGCGCGCCCTATCCAGCATCGACAAGGCTTTTTTTTGGAGCTCAACGCAGTCCTGGGTAATTTCGAGC
>NZ_JBJNIO010000138.1:0-282 GCF_056324145.1 Wenzhouxiangella sp. YN1 | reverse complement strand
TTAAAGAGCGCTTTTTGGTTACTTTTTTGGCTCTGGAAAAAAGTTACTCGCCATCAGCCTGCGATGCAGGCGGGCGAAACGCCTTTGACTTGTCGAAGCCCGCATGAGATTGCTCGACTTCAAAGCTGAAAGATGGGTATCTCGCCGTGACAAGGCAGCCGGGCAGCCGGCTTCGGTCAGCTCCGTATCGCGGTCTGGAGACCGCTCCTACAGGTGCTGGCGCCAAGGTTCTGCCGGTGGCGCGCAAGGCGCGGTGTCACAATCACGAGCGCAGCTCACCGT
>NZ_JBJNIO010000137.1:0-290 GCF_056324145.1 Wenzhouxiangella sp. YN1 | reverse complement strand
GGGGTTGAAATGTCGTCCGTCGCGGATGTAACCGCAACCTACGCGTGGTTGGCGGCAGGTGTGGCGTGTCGGGGGGATCCGGTGACGTGTGGCGGCGGGTGGTTTCGGCGCTGATCGGCTGCTGGCGGCCCGCGTAGGTCGACGTTACATCGCCGACGGGCGAGGTGAGCGGGTTTGGGCGCGCGTGAGCTACGCGCGGTCGGGGCTGCAATGTCGTCCGTCGCGGATGTAACCGCAACCTACGCGTGGTTGGCGGCAGGTGTGGCGTGTCGGGGGGATCCGGTGACGTG
>NZ_JBJNIO010000136.1:0-117472 GCF_056324145.1 Wenzhouxiangella sp. YN1 | reverse complement strand
AGGCTTCCAAGAAGAAGGCTTCCAAGAAGAAGGCTTCCAAGAAGAAGGCTTCCAAGAAGAAGGCTTCCAAGAAGAAGGCTTCCAAGAAGAAGGCTTCCAAGAAGAAGGCTTCCAAGAAGAAGGCTTCCAAGAAGAAAGCTTCCAAGAAGAAGGCTTCCAAGAAGAAAGCTTCCAAGAAGAAGGCTTCCAAGAAGAAGGCTTCCAAGAAGAAGGCTTCCAAGAAGAAGGCTTCCAAGAAGAAGGCTTCCAAGAAGAAGGCTTCCAAGAAGAAGGCTTCCAAGAAGAAGGCTTCGCGCAAGGCCGCAGTCAGCGATGACATGGCGAAGGTGCTCGCCGCCGCTGATGGGCTGCGCGATGCGCTCTATGAGATGGCTACCCACCGAATGGAGCAGCGTCGCGAACTGATGGAAGATTTCCGCGATGCTGTCAGCAGCACCCTCGGTCGGTTGACCGGAAAGGATTGACCGGGGCTGCCGGTACCGGTCCGGGGGCGGACGCCGTCCCCGGCGAGTTCGAACGGCTCATCGACACCTTTCTCGATGCGCTGTGGGCCGAGCGCGGCATCAGCCCGGCTACAGCGACTGCCTATCGTAGCGACCTGGCGAGCTTTCTCGCCAGCGTCGGGCGTGGTGTCGAAGACATTGCCCGCGCCGACGTGCTCGATTTTCTGGCCCGACGCATGCGCTCGGGCGCCAATACCAGCAGCATCGTTCGGCAGCTCTCCTGTTTGCGCCAGTTCTTTGCCTGGGCGCATCGCGAGCGCCGCATCGTGCACAATCCGATGGCCGATCTCGACGGTCCGCGCCGCTCCCGCAGCCTGCCCGGGACGCTGACTGCCAGTGAGGTAGAGGCATTGCTGGCGGCGCCGGACTCAAACGACGTGTTCGACGTGCGTGATCGGGCCCTGCTCGAAACCCTGTATGCCACCGGCATGCGGGTCTCGGAGCTTGCCGCCCTGACGCTGCCGCGGCTCAATTCCGGGCAGGGGGTGGTGCGCGTGCTGGGCAAGGGCGGAAAGGAGCGTCTGGTGCCGCTGGGAGAGGCTGCCGCCCAGGCGATTGAGCAGTGGCTGGCGGTGCGACCGCAGCTGCGCCCGCAGGGCGAGTGGCTGTTTGTCTCCAGAAGCGGTCGCGCGCTGTCACGCCAGGCGATCTGGGCCCGAATTCGTCAGTTGGCCACGCGCGCCGGGCTGGGCCGGCCCGTGCACCCGCACCAGCTGCGCCACTCTTTCGCCACGCACCTGCTCGACAACGGCGCCGATCTGCGTGTGGTGCAGATGCTGCTTGGCCACGCCGATCTGGCCACGACCCAGATCTACACTCATGTTTCGCGAACGCGCATGAAGGCGCTGCACCAACGCCACCACCCGCGGGGCTGAAAGCATCCGTCCCGTGGTTTCGTTTCGATGAAACTTGTCGCCGCTGACGCGTTCCAATGACTCATTCGCCCGGCTCGGCTATCATGTTCGCGCCTTGGTGACCGCGCTTTGACAACAGCCGGTGGCTGGTCCGGTCGAGTCTGTTTTTCAGGAGCTATTGAATGAAGAGTTTTGCAGGAATGATGGCGGCATTCGGCTTGCTGCTGGCCGGCTGGGCTGCGGCCGCCGATAACGGTGCCATCGACAATGGTGCCATTGAAGAGCGCATGCGCGCGCTGGTGCCCGAGATCGAGACCCTGGTGATCGCCAACAGCCCCATTCCGGGGGTCATGCAGGTGCAGCTCAACACCGAGATTCTCTATATGAGCGAGGACGGCCGCTATCTGATGCAGGGCCGGCTGATCGACCTGGAGACCCAGACTGACCTGACCGACGCGGCCAAGGCCGTACTGCGCCGTGAGCTGCTCGCCGAAGTGGATCCGTCGGAGACGATTGTCTTCGGTCCGGAGGATGCCGATTACGAGTTGATGGTGTTCACCGATGTCAGCTGCGGTTACTGTCGTCGCCTGCACGGACAGATGGATGAATACGCCAATCAGGGCATCCGCATCAAGTATCTGGCCTTCCCGCGGGCCGGCAAGGAGTCGGAGACGTATGACACCATGGTTTCTGTCTGGTGCGCGGACGACCCCCAGAGTGCCATGAACACTGCCAAGGCGGGCGGCGAGCCCGCGCGCGCCACCTGCGATAATCCGGTTGCCGATCAGTATGAGCTGGGCCGCGCCCTGGGCGTGACCGGAACCCCTTCGATGATGACCGCCGACGGCGACATGATTCCCGGCTATGTGCCACCAAGGCAGCTGCGCGAGCGTCTCGACAGCCTGGCCGGAAAGGCTGCGTCTGGCGAATGATCAATTGCCCCGGGCTGCCAATGGCCCGGGCATTCAGGTCGACGAGGGCCTATAATGGCGCGCTCACTTGAGCGCTCTCGCGGGGTCTTGAATGATTATCCTGCTCGGCAGGGACTCGCTGCCGCCATTTCGTCTTTCTCGTCTTGCCTCCGAACTGTCTGCGCTGCAGGGTTGCCGCGTTGACCTGCAGGCTCGTGAACTGTTTCTGATTGATGCCGCCGGGCTGCCCGCACAGCCACAGCGCGAGCGCTTGCTGTCACTGCTGTCGGCCGAGGCGTTTGCCGACGAGGCGCTGACGCCGAATCAACTCCTGGCAGTGCCGCGCCCGGGTACCGTCACGCCCTGGGCGAGCAAGGCCGGCGATATCCTGACGCGCTGCGGCCTGGGCGAGTTTGCCCGCCTCGAGCACGCCACCCTGTTCACGCTTGACGGCATTGACTGCGGCGATCTGTCTGCGCCCGCCCGTCGTTGTCTGCACGATCGCATGACTCAGGTGCTGGTCGATGACCTGGCATCGCTTGACGGCTGGTTCGAGCAGCGTCAGCCAGCCGCGCTGGAGGTCATCGAGCTGGGGGGCGATGCCGCCGCCACGCTTGATCGATACAACCGTGAGCTCGGACTGGCAATGAGCGACGACGAGATCGAATATCTCGTCGATGCCTATGCCGGCATGGGGCGTGCTCCCAGCGATGCCGAACTGATGATGTTCGCGCAGGCCAACTCGGAGCACTGTCGCCACAAGATCTTCAACGCCGACTGGAGTGTCGACGGTCGCAGGCTGGACGACTCCCTGTTCGGGCTTGTGCGCCGTACCCATGCGGCCACGCCCGCGGCGACTCTGGTGGCTTATGACGACAATTCGGCCGTTGTCGAAGGATTCGACGTCCGGCTGCTCGAAACCACGCTGGCGCATCCGACCTATCGCCTCAGCGCCGGTCGCGCCCATATCCAGATCAAGGTCGAGACGCACAACCATCCCACGGCGATTGCGCCGGCCTCGGGCGCAGCCACCGGTTCCGGTGGCGAAATTCGCGATGAGTCCGCAACCGGTCGCGGCGCCCGTCCGATCGCTGCGCTGAGCGGCTATTCGGTTTCCGATCTGCGTCTCCCCGACGGGTTTCAGCCCTGGGAGACGGCGCCGGCGCAGCCGGCTCGCCTGGCCTCGGCCTGCGACATCATGCTCAGCGGCCCGGTTGGCGCGGCCGGTTTCAACAACGAGTTCGGGCGGCCTGCGCTGCTTGGCTACTTCAGAACTTTCAGTGCCGAAATCGGCGGGCAGCTGTGGGGTTATCACAAGCCGATCATGATCGCCGGCGGTAGCGGCATGATTGCCGATGGACAAACGCATAAACAAACGCTGGCGCCCGGCGACCGCATCATCGTTCTGGGCGGCCCGGCCATGCTGATCGGGCTGGGTGGTGGCGCGGCCTCGTCGATGAGCTCGGGCCAGTCCGACGCCGATCTGGATTTCGCCTCGGTGCAGCGGGGCAACCCGGAAATGCAGCGCCGTGCCCAGGAGGTGATCGATCGCTGCTGGATGCGGGGCCAGACCAATCCGATCAAGTCGATTCACGATGTCGGTGCCGGCGGGTTGTCGAACGCCCTGCCCGAGCTGCTGCACGACGGTGGCGTGGGCGGGCGTCTGGAGCTGCGCGAGATTCCGAGCAACGATCCGGCGCTCTCGCCCATGGAGTTGTGGTGCAACGAAGCGCAGGAGCGCTACGTGCTGGCGATCGCGCCCGAAAACCTGGACGATTTTGCCGCGTTGTGCGAGCGCGAGCGCTGCCCCTGGGCGGATCTGGGCGCGGCCAGCGACGACGGTCGGCTGCTGGTTTCCGATCGGCTCGGTGACCGCCCTGCAGTAGACATGTCGCTGGAGGTGCTGCTGGGCAAGCCGCCGCGGATGCATCGCGATGCAACCACCCGGCGTCTGGCGCTGGAAGCGGAGCTGCTCGACGACGTCAGTATCGATGAGGCCATCGATCGCACCCTCGCCTTGCCGGCGGTGGGCAGCAAGCAGTTCCTGATCACCATCGGTGACCGCACCGTCGGAGGCCTGAGCGTGCGCGACCAGATGGTCGGGCCATATCAGGTGCCGGTGGCTGATTGCGCCATCACGCTGCTTGACTACGACGGCCATGGCGGCACCGCCATGGCCATGGGCGAGCGCACGCCGCTGGCGGTGCACGATTCGGCCGCGGCCGCGCGCGTGGCCGTCGGCGAGGTGCTCACCAATCTGGCTGGCGTGGTCGTGCGCGACCTCTCGCACGTCAAGCTCTCGGCCAACTGGATGGCGGCCGCCGGAGCGCCGGGACAGGACGCCGCGCTGCGCGCCGCCGTCGAGGCGGTCAGCGCCATGTGTCCCGAGCTCGAACTTTCCATTCCGGTCGGCAAGGATTCGCTGTCGATGAACACCATCTGGCAGCAGGACGGGCAGGAGCAGAACATGATCGCTCCGGTGTCGCTGATTGTTTCCGGCTTTGCGCCGGTCAGCGACGTGCGCCGCCACGTCACGCCCGAGCTGCGTGCCGAGCCGGACAGCCGCTTGCTGCTGCTCGATCTGGGGCGCGGCCGTCTGGGGGGCTCGGCGCTGGCGCAGGTGTTCTCGCGCCAGCTCGGCGAGGTGCCGGATGTCGACGACCCGGCTCGGCTGCGCGCCGCGTTCCTTGCGGTACAGCGTCTGGTCGCGGCGGGGCTGGTCCTGGCCTGTCATGATCGCTCTGACGGCGGGCTGTTCACTGCCGTGCTGGAGATGGCGCTGGCCGGTCGCTGCGGCGTGGCGCTGGACCTGGGGTCGAGTGCGGTTGATCCGCTGGCGGCGTTGTTCAACGAGGAGCTGGGTCTGGTACTGCAGGTGAGCGCCGATCAGCTGGCTGCCGTGCAGGCACAGCTGGAAGCGGCCGGGCTGGCCGACTGCGTTTCGGTAGCGGGCCGTGTTGTCGACGAGCCGCGCTTGAGCGTGCGTGCCGGCGAGCGCGAGCTGTGCCGTCGCGAGCTGGCCGACCTGGCCCGGCGCTGGGGTGAAACCAGCTACCGCATGCAGCGCCTGCGTGATCATCCCGAATGTGCCGATGAGGAGTTCGCTTCCCTTGCCGATTTCTCGCGTCCGGGCCTGGTCTCGGAGCTGACCTTCACGCCGCCGGAGCCGGTGCACATCAACGGCGGTGCCAGGCCGCGCGTGGCCATTCTGCGCGAGCAGGGCGTCAACGGTCAGCGCGAGATGGCGCGGGCCTTCATGTCGGCCGGCTTCGAGGCCGTTGACGTTCACATGAGCGACCTGGCTTCCGGCCGCCAATCTCTGGCAGACTTTCACGGCCTGGCTGCCTGCGGCGGTTTCTCCTTTGGTGACGTGCTCGGGGCAGGGCAGGGCTGGGCGCGCTCGATTCTTTTCAACCAGCAGCTGCGCGACGCCTTTCAGGCGTTTTTCGAAGATCCGGCGCGCTTTGCGCTGGGCGTGTGCAACGGCTGTCAGATGCTCTCGGCGCTGCGCGAGATCATCCCCGGCAGCGAGCACTGGCCGCATTTTGTGGTCAACCGTTCGCGCCAGTTCGAGGCCCGGCTCAGTCAGGTGGCCATCGAAGACAGCCCGTCGCTGTTCCTGCAGGGCATGGCAGGCTCGCGGCTGCCGGTGGTGGCTGCGCACGGAGAGGGGCGGGCGCAGTTTGCCGCCGGGGCGAGTGCGCGCGCCGCCGTGGCGCTGCGCTTTGTCACTGCCGAAGGCGCGCCGACGGAGCGTTATCCCGGCAACCCCAACGGCTCGCCGGGCGGCATTACCGGCCTGAGCAGCAGCACCGGCCGAGTGACGATCATGATGCCGCACCCCGAGCGTTTGCTGCGGCGGGTGAACTACTCCTGGGCGCCGAAAGACTGGGGAGACCTTTCACCCTGGATGAAGATGTTTCACAATGCGCGGCTGTGGCTGGAATGAATTCGACACCATGAGCAGGACCGATCAACAGCAAGGCGAAAGCGAAACCGGCGGCAGCGAGTCTTTCGTGAACCCGGTCAGGGAGATGTTCTTCCTGGCCCTGCTGTATCTGCCGCTGGGGTTCTTCCTGTGGTTCTTTGCCGCCAGCCTGCTCATGTTTCCGACCCGGCTGATTCTGCAAACGCTTCTGGGCGTGCTGCACGGAGACGTGTTCGAGAAGATCTTTCAGGCCGGTTTTACCTTCGAGATTCAAACCGGCATAGTCGTTGACCATCAGCAAAGCGGCCAGAAGATGCCGCTGATCTGGGACGTCAATCCGATGATTTATGCTTGGGGCATGGCGCTGCTGTTCGGGCTGATCATGGCCACGCCGCTGAGCCTGTGGCGGCGGCTGATGCAGCTGGCTGCGGGGTTTGTTCTGGTCAGCCTGGTCACGGTGTGGGCCACCTACTGGGAAATCTGGCGCGACCTGGCCTTTCAGTTCAGCCAGCAGTTTCAGGGGCCGGTGGCCACGGTGGTTGCCAACAGCGGTTTGTCGCCTACGGCCATCGCCCTGTGCTACCAGCTGGGCTACCTGATGTTTCCCGGCGTGATCCCGATTGCGGCCTGGATTCTGATGAATCGCCCCTTCATCGAAAAGCTGGTGCAGAGTCGGCGGCGCTGAACCGACTCGGGGCCGGACTGTCTGTTTGAGGTATGAGTATGGAAACGGAAGCCCTGACTGCCACTGACGAAAGCGAGCTGCTGCCCAGCGTCAGCGATCATCTCGAGGATCGCGCCGCCGAGCTGTGCAAGCTGATGATCGAGCAGGAGCGCCTGCGCGAGGAAGATCTGCAGCGCGCCAAGGCTTATCGTGAGCAGCACGGCGGCAACCTGCTGACGCTGCTGGTTCGGCTGGGGCTGGTTTCCGAGCGCGACCTGGCGCGTGCCCAATCCGAGCTGCTCGATATCCCCATGGTCTCGGAAAAGGACTACCCCGAGTCGGCACCACAGATCGACTCGATTTCGGTGCGCTACATGAAACAGCAGCATCTGGTGCCGGTGGGCGTCGACGACGACACGCTCGAAGTGGTCATGGCCGACCCCTGCGACGAGTTCGCCCTGCGTGCGCTGGGCATGGCCACCGGACGCGAAGTGCTGCCGCGCGTCGGCGTGACCTCTGAAATCGACAACACCATCGAGCGCTATTTCGGCGGCGGCAAGTCCGCCATGGGCCAGATTGCCGAACATCTGGGCGGCGAAGGCGGTGCCGGTGAAGACGAGGAAGACGTCGAACACCTGCGTGACCTGGCATCCGAGGCGCCGGTCATCCGCGTTGTCAACCTGATTCTCCAGCGCGCGGTCGAGTCGCGCGCTTCCGATATTCACATCGAGCCGTTCGAGAATCGTCTGAAGGTGCGCTATCGCATCGACGGCGTGCTGCAGGAGGTCGAGGCGCCGCCGGCGCGCTCGACCGCGGCGGTCATCTCGCGCGTGAAGATCATGGCCCGGCTCAACATCGCCGAGCGCCGCTTGCCGCAGGATGGGCGCATCATGCATCGCGTCGGCGGCAAGGAGCTCGATCTGCGTGTCTCGACGGTGCCCACGGCGCACGGCGAGTCGGTCGTGATGCGTATTCTCGACCGCGAAGCCGTGGTGCTGGATTTTTCCAGCCTGGGCTTCGAGCCCGGGCTGCAGGAGCGCTTCGAGCACGAGCTGGATGTGCCGCACGGCATCATTCTCGTCACCGGCCCGACCGGCTCGGGCAAGACCACGACGCTGTATACCGCGCTGTCGAAGCTCAATACGCCCGAGCGCAAGATCATCACGGTGGAAGATCCCATCGAGTATCAGCTCGAGGGCGTCAACCAGATTCAGGCCAAGTCTTCCATCGGGCTGGATTTTGCCCGCGCGCTGCGCTCGATCGTGCGCCAGGACCCGGACGTGATCATGATCGGTGAAATGCGTGACCTGGAAACGGCCAAGATTGCCATCCAGTCGGCGCTGACCGGCCACCTGGTGCTGTCGACCCTGCATACCAACGACGCCGCCGGTGGCGTGACCCGAATGATCGACATGGGGGTGGAAGACTATCTGCTGACCTCCACGGTCAACGCCATCATGGCCCAGCGCCTGGTACGCCGGCTCGATCCGGAGACCATGCAGGCCTACGAGGTGCTGCCGGAAATGATCGATGAACTCGGTCTCGACAAACTCAGTGATGAGCGGCCGCTGCGTCTGTATCGGCCCGGCAGCTCCGAGGCCAGCCCCACCGGCTATCGCGGCCGTACCGGCATTCACGAGCTGTTGGTGCTGTCGGAAGAAATTCGCCGGTTGGTGATGAAGCACGCGACCGCGACCGAGATCGAAAAGCAGGCACGCGCCGAAGGCATGCTGACCATGTACGAAGACGGCCTGATGAAGGCGCTCGACGGCGTGACTTCCGCAGAGGAAGTGCTGCGAGTCACGCAGGACGCCTAGGTCGATGCCGCTTTTTGAATACAAGGCCGTCACCCCCAGCGGTGAGACCACCACCGGCGAGATGGACGCCCCCAGCAAGGAGCTGGTGATTGCGCACCTTCAGGAGTCGGGCAATATTCCGGTTTCGGCCAGGGAGGTGGGCTCGGGCTTTCGTTTGTCCGCGCTGCTGCGC
Source organism: Wenzhouxiangella sp. YN1 (assembly GCF_056324145.1). Classification (NCBI taxonomy): domain Bacteria; kingdom Pseudomonadati; phylum Pseudomonadota; class Gammaproteobacteria; order Chromatiales; family Wenzhouxiangellaceae; genus Wenzhouxiangella; species Wenzhouxiangella sp. YN1. Next base: position 108,623 of record NZ_JBJNIO010000136.1, on the reverse strand, counting down.
GGGCGTCGTGGGCTCAAGCAGGCTGAAATCGGCGATCTCACCCAGCAGCTGGCCACGCTGCTGAGCGCCGGGCTGCCGCTGGACCGGTCGCTGGGCATCCTCGCCGAGCTGGCCGAGAACGAGCGCGTTCAGGAGACGGTCGAGACCATCCGCAATCGCGTCCGCGAGGGCGGCGCGTTGTCTGAAGCCCTGGAAGAGCGGCACGGCGTGTTTTCGCGCTTTTACATCAACATGGTGCGCGCCGGCGAGATCGGCGGTTCGCTTGATCACACGCTCTCGCGCATGGCCGAGTACCTCGAGCGTTCCAAGGAGCTCAAGGATTCAGTTGTCTCGGCCATGGTCTATCCGGCGCTGCTGGTGGTGCTGGCGATTGGTTCGCTGATTCTGCTGATGGGCTACGTGATTCCGCAGTTCACGCCCATGTTCGAGGAGTTTGGCGGCGAGCTGCCCTTCCTGACCCAGATCGTCATGGCCGTCGGCTCGGCGCTGCAGAACTACTGGTGGGCGATGATCGCGGTGGTGCTTGTCGTCGCGCTGTGGTTTCGCGGGCAAATGCGGCGGCCGGCGTCGCGGCGTCGCTGGGACGGTCGTTTCTTGCGCCTGAAAGGCGTGGGTGATGTCATCGGCAAGATCGAGACCGCCCGCCTGGCGCGCACGGCGGGCACCCTGCTGGTCAACGGCGTGCCGCTGCTTTCGGCACTTTCCATTGCCAAGAATGTCATGAGCAATACCGTGCTCTCCGATGATGTGGGCGAGGCGGCCAGTCAGGTCAAGACGGGCACCCCCATGGCCACTGCGCTGGCGGCCAACGACAACTTTCCGCGCCTGGCGCTGCAGATGGTCAACGTGGGTGAGGAGACCGGCAAGCTCGACGAGATGCTGCTCAAGGTGGCCGACACTTATGATCGCGAGGTCAGGACCACCATTGACCGTTTGATGGCGCTGCTGGTGCCGGCGCTGACGCTGGGCCTGGCCGTGCTGATTGGTGTCATCGTCATGTCGGTGCTGATGGCTATTCTCAGTATCAACGAGCTGGTGGCCTGACGGCCTGGATGACTCGGAAATTGAATCAACGCATGCCCCAACGGGCCGGAGGAGAAGGAATGTACAAGGCTGGAAACAGTTCAGGTTTTTCTTTGATCGAGCTGCTGGTGGTGCTCATTATTCTGGGCCTGATTGCCGGCCTGGTGGTGCCCAATATCATGCAGCGCGGCGAGGACGCCAAGCTGCGCGCCGCCGATGCCGAGGTGCAGCGCCTGTCGATGGCCGTCGACGAGTACTACCTCGACAACGGGCGTGCACCCCGCGAATTGCGCGAGCTGGTCGAAAAGCCCGGGAATGCCAGCAACTGGAACGGCCCTTACGTCAACGAATCCAACCTGAAGGATCCGTGGGACAACGCTTACCAGTACCGCTATCCCGGCGAGCATCGGTCTTTCGATATCTGGTCGAACGGTGCCGACGGCTCGCCTGGTGGTGAGGGTCCCAACGCGGAAATAACCAACTGGGACTGACTTGCGCGCGCTGATCGGTATTCGTCGCCTGCCAGTCCGAACCCGCGATGGCGGGTTTTCGCTGTTCGAGCTGATGGTGGTGATGGTGCTGGTCTCGCTGCTGTTTGCCGTCATCGGCGTGTCGGTCAGCCGCTCGGTGCGGGGCGCTGAAATCCGCAACGCCTCGCGCGAGATCGTTGCCGGCATTCGTCATACGCGTGGCCAGGCCATCATTCAGCGCCAGCAGCAGGTCTTCCGCGCCGATGCCGATGCGCGCACCTGGACGGCGGCCGGGCGCGAGCCGGTAGAGCTGCCGGAGGGGCTCGAGATCATTCTCGAAACCGCGCGTTCGGAAATGACCGGTGAGAACGCCGGCGGCATCCGCTTCTACCCCGATGGCGCCTCGACCGGCGGCAGCGTCGAGCTGCTGGCCGGCGAGCGCAGCTGGGCGATCGAGGTCTCCTGGCTGACCGGTGAAGTGAGCATCAACCGGGACGCGGATGATGCGTGAGTGGCCAGCCATGCACAAGGGGCGAGGCCAAGTCGCTGTGCAGCACTTGCGGCGGCGTCCGCCAGGCCTTGGATCGGGATTCCTCTCCAGTAGGCGTCTGGAGACCGGTCGGGCAGGTCCCGGATCGGGGTCCGGGACGCCCTGTCGGCGTGGCCGACAGGGCGGCTTCACCCTGATCGAGGTGATGGTCGCCTTCATGGTCTTTGCGCTGCTGTTCGGCGTGGTGCTGCAGATTCTGTCCACCTCGGTCGGCAACACGCGCCTGTCGGGCGACTACACCCAGGCGGCGCTGTGGGCGCAGTCCCGGCTCGACACCCTGGGAATCGAGCGCATGATCGAGCCGGGCGTTACCCAGGGCCGCTTCAATGAGGAGTTCTCCTGGGTCATGGAGGTGAGCGAGACCGAGGTCATCGACGAACGCGCTCTCGACATGACCCAGGAGCTGCCGATCGCGCTGTATCACGTACGCTTGACCGTCGAGTGGGCCAACGGCCGGCGCCAAGCTGTTTTCGACACCCTGCGCTCGGTCGATGTGCATTGGGAAGAGCGGCAGATGCAGATGGGCGGCGGGCCGCGACCGTGACGGCCTTCCTGCCCTTAGGTTCAGGTTCGCAACTTCGTCGGGGAGGTCCCGGATCGGGGTTGCCCTCCGGTTCAAGCTTGCAGCTTCATCAGGGAGGTCCCGGATCGGGGTTGCCCTTCGGTTCAAGCTTGCAGCTTCATCAGGGAGGTCCCGGATCGGGGTCCGGGACGCCTTCGCGCGCGCCAGGCGCGCGCGAAGGCGGCTTTACTCTGATCGAGGTGCTGCTGGCCATCGCGCTGGTGTCGATCATCATGGCCATGGCCTACGGCGGCTTTCGCGCCAGCGTGCGCGCGACCAGTTCCGGCGAGGCCGTCATTGAACAAACCAATCGTCTGCGCGTGGTGCAGCAATTCATGCGCCGTCAGCTGATGCAGGCGCGCGCGCTCATCATCGAAGAGTTCGAAGACGGCGAGATCGTCCGCTTTGAGGGCGAGCGCCAGCGCCTGCGTCTGGTTTCGCCCATGCCGGGTTATCTCAGCTACGGCGGCCCGTATGTTCAGGAGTTTCGGCTCGAGCGCGGCAACGACGGGCTCGAGCTGGTCTATTACTACGCCATGCTCAACGGCTACGAACCCGGTGATCTCGAGCGCACCAGCGACGGCCGCGTGCTGATGAAGGATCTTGACGGCGGCGAGTTCATCTTTCTGGGCGAGGATCCCGAAACCGGCGAGACGTTCTGGACCGACTTCTGGGAAGAGCCCGAGCGCCTGCCGCTGGGCGTCGGTGTGCTGCTGGATCTGGGTTCGTCGCGCGGACTGGTCTGGCCGGATCTGATCGTGCCGGTGATGGTTGACTCCAGCGATCACAGGCGCACCCGCACCATTCAGCGCGCCAGCGACATGCTTCGGCCTCGGCAGGGGCGGGGTGCCAACCGATGACGGCCGGCATGGCAAGGCAGGGCGGTATCGCGCTGATTGTCGTCCTGTGGGTGCTGGTGCTGATGACCATCATCGTGGGCACCTATGCCGTGCTGGCCCGCACCGAGAGCCTGCAGTCGCGCTTTCTGTTCGACACCACCCGCGCGCGCTATGCCGCCGAGGCCGGTATTCATCGGGCAGCCTACGAAATGCGCAATCCTGATTTCGAAACCCGCTGGGTGCCTGACGGGCGCCCGTACGTCATCGGGTTCGGGGCCGCCGAGGTCGAGATCCGGGTCACCGACGAGTCCGGCAAGATCGATCTCAACAGCGCGGATCCGGAACTTCTGTCCAATCTGTTCATCTCACGAGGGATGGAAGAGACCGAGGCGTGGTATCTGGCCGATGCCATTGCCGACTGGCGCGACGAGGACGATCTGCCCCGGCTCTACGGCGCCGAGCTGGCCGAATACGAGTCAGCCGGGTATCCTTACGGCCCGGCCAACGAGCCCTTTGGCTCGGTTGACGAGCTGCAGCAGGTCATCGGCATGAGCTGGGATCTGTTCAAGGAGCTCGAGCCGATGCTGACCGTGGATTCCAGCGGGCGTTTCAACCCGGCCTTTGCCTCGGCCGAAGTGTTGGCGGCTGACCCCGAGATCGGCGTCGAGGAGGCCAATGCCTTTGTCGAAGAGCGCTGGCAGGTTCATCCGCGCGATCAGCAGGCGCTGTTGATGCCCGACGGCACGATGGTCAACTTGCAAGGGGGTGGGCGGACCTTTAGCATTCGCTCGCGGGCGGTGCTGGATTCCGGAACCTGGAGTGAAGTGCAGGCCACCATCGAGCTGGGTGGCAACCGGCGCGGCCGTCCCTTTAAAGTGCTGCGCTGGCGAGACAACGTCGAGGACCGATGAATCAGAGTGCCATCAACGACTACTGGGGCAGCCTGCTTGCCCGCTACCGGGCCGGGCCCCTGCCGGGCTTTCTGGCCTGGTGGCGCAGCGAGTTGGGCAGCCTGCTGCCGCGCAGCCTGCGCCGCCGGATGATTCCGCCGCGCCCCGAGCTGTGGCTCGAGCCGCAGCCCGACAGTCGGGGGCTGACCATCTGGGTGGGTGGCGACGAGCCGGCGCAGCGCGATTCGTTTGGCCATACCGAAGATGTGGGTCTGCTGCGTGACCGCTGGCAGGAAGTGTTCGCCGGCTTTGACGATGGGCCGCCGGAAATCCGTCTGTGCCTGCCGGAAAGTGATGTGCTGCGCTGCCCGGTCGAGCTGCCGCTGGCGGTGGAATCCAATCTGGACGAATCGCTGCGCTACCAGCTTGACCAGCTCACGCCCTTCAGTGCCGATCAGGTTTATTTCGACTACACCATCGTCGAGCGCGACGCCGAATACGGCCGCCTCAAGCTGGAACTGCGCCTGGCGCTGCGCTCGCGCGTGGATGAGTTGATCGAGCGCCTGCACGCCATCGGCATTCGTCCGCACGCCATTGACTGCCTGGCGCGCGACGCCGCCGCGCCGGCCTGCGAGGGCTTCAACATGCTGCCGCTGGCCGAGCGGCCCCGCTACATCTATCGACGGGCCCGCATCAACTGGCTGCTGGCCGGTGCCCTGGTGCTGGTGCTGGCCGTGGTGATGTTCGAGTCGCTTTACATGCATCAGCGCACCGTCGATCGCCTTGAAACCGAAGTGGAGGCGCTGCGCGGCGAGGCCGATCAGGTCATGGCGCTTCAGCGCGAGCTGCAGGACGCTCTTGCGGCCGCCAACTTTCTGGCCGAGCGCCGCCGCCAGCAGCCGGTCAGCGTCCAGGTGCTCGATGAGCTCACCCGCATCCTGCCCAATGATATCTGGCTGATGCAGCTGCAGATGCGCGGCAATGAGCTGCAGCTGCAGGGCCTGGCCGACCAGTCGCAGCGCCTGATCGAGCTGATCAACGAATCGGAGCTGCTCGCCGATGCCGAATTCCGCGGCCCGGTCAACATTGACAAAAGGAGCGGGCGTGAGCGCTTCAATGCGCGCGCGCGGATCACAAGCGGAGGAGGCGAGCATGCAGCTGCTGCCGGATCTGGAGAATAATCGCCCGCTGGCCATCGCCCTGCTGGTGATCGTGCTGATCGTGGTCTACTTCATCGGGTTTCACTGGTTCGTGGTGCGGCATCTGGAGGCGGCCGAGGAGGTTGATGCACTTGAAGAGCATGCGGCGCGCTTCAAGGCTGCCGTGGCCCGTCGGCCCGATCTGGAGGAGCGGCTCGACGAGCTTCAGGCCGAGCGCCTGGACAGCGCCCTGTTTCTGCCGGAGTCGAATTTCAACGTCGCGGCCGCCGGGCTCACGCGCCGGCTTCGGGATATCATCCAGCGCGAGGCCGACGATACTGACTTGTGCCGTATCGTTTCGACCACCAATCGCAGCGGCGACGGTGATGATGAGCGGTTCGAACAGGTCACGCTCAACGTGCGCCTGAACTGTCCGCTGCCGGATCTCACCCGCATTCTCTACCAGCTGGAAGACAACGTGCCGCTGATTTTTGTCGACAACATGATCATCAATCAGCGCACGCCCGCCGATCGTGCGGGGCGGCGCGGCAGCGACGGCTACGGCCAGCTTGACGCGCGCTTCGATATCTACGGCTTTTTGTCCGAGCAGGCCGAGGGCTGAGCATGTTCGATCTGCAGCGTAATCTGCTCACCACCCTGCTGGGCGCCGGCATCGGCACGCTCGCGTTTGCCGGCGTGGCCATTGCGCTGCTGATGGGCCGGCCCGATGTTGCAGCCATCCAGCCCAGGGGCGACACTTCGGCCCCCCAGGGGCAGGTTGACGCGCCCGAGACCGGCCTGAAGGAGTTTTCTGCCTACTCGGCCATCATCGAGCGGCCGGTGTTCTTCTCCGACCGTCAACTGCCGGTGGTCGAGGCGCCGTCCGAGCCGGAGCAGCTGGCCGAGCAGGAAGACGAGGCCGAGGAGATCTCGGACCTCGAGGCTGCGGTTGCAGGTATCGTGATCACGCCCGAGATGAAGCTGGCCATGATCACCGACGAGCAGGCCGGCAAGACCCTGGTGCTGCGCGAAGGCATGAGCCTGGAGGGCGAGCAGGCGGCCTGGAAGCTGGACGCCATTGAGCCGCGGCAGGTCAGCTTTGTTTCCGTCGACGGCCGACGCAGCGAACTTGAACTGAAGGTCAATACCAGCGGTCTCAAGGCCCCGGTGGTGGCGCAACAGTCCCGGGAGCGGGCCGCGGCCGAGCAGTCCGCCGCGGCCGAGGAAGAGGCCGAGCCCGTCAACCGCCAGCCCGAGGCCAGCGAAGAAGCGCGTGCCCGGGCCGAGGAAATCCGCCGTCGCGTCGCCGAACGCCGCGCCCAGCTGCGGGCCGAGGCCGAACGGCGCGCGCGTCAGAACGAGCAAAAACAGGACAATGATGGCTGAGCAAACCCGATATCCAGTGACCCGTTTCCGGCCCGCGCTGACGGCCCTGCTGCTTGCCAGCCTGGCGCTTGGCGGCTGCGCCGCCATGGGCGAGCGCAGCGACGACGCCGACCGCACCCGCCTCAAGCCCGGTCAGAGCGCCGTTGAGCCGCAGAATCGCCCGCCTGATCGCGAGGGCATTCAGCTCGGCATGGACGAGCAGCCGAGTGACGAGGAGGGCACGTTCGAGGCCACCGAGGTCTATCCCGGCGACGGCGTGTTCATCAACGAAAGCGCTGTCAGCCCGCGCGCCGAGCCGCCCGGGGCGGACGGTGAGATCACGCTGAACTTCGAAGGGCAGGGCATCCAGGAGGTCGTTCAGGCGATTCTGGGCCACATGTTCGAGGAAAATTACATCATCGCGCCGGGCGTCAGCGGCGAGGTCACTTTTTCCACCGCCAAGCCGATCAAGCGCGACCAGGTCATGCCCATCCTTGAAATGCTGCTGCGCTGGAACGGCGCCACGCTGATCTGGCGCGAGGGCAGCTACCACGTCGTGCCGATCTCGCAGGCGGTGGCCGGCAACCTGGTGCCGCGCTTCGACTCGGCCAGCCGGGCACGGGGTTACGAAGTGCTGGCGGTGCCGCTGGAATTCATTTCGGCCGGCAAGATGGCCGAGCTGCTGGAGCCCTGGGTCAAGGAAGACGCCGTCTTCAACGCCGACAATGCCCGCAACCTGCTGTTTCTGGCCGGCACCCGTTTCGAGCTCAGCAACTACCTGCAGATTGTCCAGACCTTCGACGTCGACTGGCTCGAAGGCATGTCCGTGGGCATTTTCAACCTCGAGCGTCTTGAGGTCGATGAGCTGCTGCCCGAGCTCGAGGGCGTGTTCGGCGAAGAGGGTGAGACCCCGCTGGCCGGCATGTTCCGTTTCATGCCGCTGGAACGCCTCAACGCCATCATGGTGATTACGCCCAGCGAACATTATCTGGATGAGGCCGAGAAGTGGATCAAGCGCCTCGATCGCTCCAGCGCTCAGGGCGGTGCGCGGCTCTACGTCTACCGCGTCAAGAACCTCGAGGCCGACGTGCTGGCCGGCTATTTGGGCGACCTGTTTGGCACGAGCGGGGGCGGCGGCCGGCGCTCGCGTGAATCCGGGGGCTCACTCGCGCCCGGCCTGGAGCGGGCGCAGGCGTCCAGCATCAGCGATTTTCAGCAGTCGCGTGCCGGTGGTCGCGACAACAACAGCCAGAGCAGCAGCCGGTCCAGCGCCGGCGGTATGTCGTTGGGCGAAGACGGCGACGTGCGCGTCACCGCGGTGCAAGAAACCAACTCTCTGCTGATCCAGGCCTCGCCCAGCGACTACGATGGCATCCTTTCGGCCATCGAGCGCCTCGACGAGGAGCCTCTGCAGGTGCTGATCGAGGCGCAGGTGCTCATCGTCGAACTCAACGATCGCCTGCGCTACGGCGTCAACTGGTTTCTTTCCGGTGAGCACCCCGATGGCGAAAACGGACCCAGCCTGCCGGACGGCTTTGCCGAGTCGCGCGACAAGAACTTCCTCCAGCTTGGCGGCCAGGAAACATCGGATGTGCTGGGGACCATTACCCGCCGCGGAGTCGGCCGCACCTTCGTTGCCGCCACTATTGATGCTCTTGAATCAGTCTCGAACGTGCGCACGATCTCTTCGCCCAGCCTGGTGGTGCGCAACAATTCCGACGCCACCATCAACGTCGGCGAGCAGGTGCCCGTCCAGTCGACCAGCTTTATCGGCGGCTCGGGCGATGGCAGCCGCTTCGGCAGCGTTCAGTATCTCAATACCGGCACCATTCTCGAGGTGACCCCGCGCGTCAATCCGGGTGGCCTGGTCTATCTGAGCCTCAGCCAGGAAGTGTCTTCACCGGGTGAGCGCCCTGCCGAAGGCAGCAACACCAATCCGCCGGTCAATACCCGCAATCTGCAGACCGAGGTCGCGATCCAGTCGGGCCAGACCATCATGCTGGGCGGAATGATTCGCGAAGAGACCAGCGACAGCCGCAGCGGCGTGCCGGGTCTGCAGCGCATTCCGTTTCTGGGCAGCCTGTTCCGAAGCACCCGGCGTGAAAGCATTCGCACTGAAACCCTGGTGCTGATCACCCCTACAGTGGTCGAGTCGACCAACCAGCTCAAGCGCGTCTCCGACGACGTGCGGAGCCAGTTCGAGGCGCTGCGCCCGTTACGTAACCTGCAGGGCCCCACGTCCGATGCCAACTGATCGTCGATCATGTCATACAAGCCAACCACCCAACGGGAGATCCTCAGCACCATGTCTTGTGCCGTCAAACGCAGTTATCGCGCGCCGCTGGCGCTTGTTGCCACCCTTGCTGCCCTGCTGCTCATCGCTTGCCAGCCCGAAGCGCCGGAGCCCGAGCTCAGCGACGAAGAAGTCGTCAGCCAGCGCGCCCAGGCCTGGTGGCAGGCCATGGTCGAGCGCGATTTCGAGCGCGCCTGGGAATACACCACCCCCGGCTTTCGCCAGGAAACCCCGAGCGAGCGCTACGCAGCCAGTCGCTCCAGTCGTCGCTTGCAATACCTTGACGCCCGTGTGGCCAGTGCCGAATGTGAGGGTGATCGTTGTGAGGTCGCCGTCGAGGTCACCTATCGCCCCGCCGGCGCGCCCGGTCCATTGTCGAATGCGAAGATGAAGACCACTAGCAAAGAACAATGGATTCGCATCGACAAGCAGTGGTGGCGGGTGATTTCGGGATAGGTTACAATCGCGAACGAGCGCCGGATGAGTGCGCGTCGAGGTTTTTCGTCGCGAAAGTCGCCTCCGGCATTGCTTTACATGAGGGCATCGTTTAGCATAAAATCCGAACTGTCCGGGTTCATGTCCGTAAACGGTCAGGCTCGGGCGTAAGTTCGCACAGAGCCCTGTGTCCAACAACTTTAGGAGTGTTGTAATGAAAAGAAATACCTTGACGACTGCAGTGCTTGCAGGTCTGACGGGCGTGGCGGGGATGGCCAGCGTAGCCAGCGCCGTCAACGTCAATCCCGATGGCCTGGGTCAAGTTCTGCTCTACCCGTACTACACCGCCCGCGCGGAAAATGACACCATGATCTCGGTGGTCAACACGACCAACTCGGTCAAGGCGGTCAAGGTGCGCTTCCTTGAAGCGCTGAACTCGCGCGAAGTCCTTGACTTCAACCTGTACCTGTCGCCCTACGACGTCTGGACGGCCGGGGTTACCGACCTGGGCGGCGGAACGCCGGGTATCCGTACCTTCGATACCTCTTGCACCGTGCCCTACTTCCAGGGCGGCACCCCTGGCGATGCCGGCGAACAGGAGTTTCTTGACTTCCAGTACACCGGTCCCAATGCTGATGGGGCTACCGGTGCCATTGAGCGTGCAGCTTCCGGCTACATCGAGCTGATCGAGATGGGTACGGTTGTTGACCCTGTCCTGGCTGCTGCAGCCACCCACGACTCCGCAGGTGTGCCGGCGGGTTGCGCTGGGCTCTCGGCGGCATGGAGCAGTGGCGGTGAGTGGGCAGGCGACTCCACCTACGGTATGGACGGCGCCAATGGCGGCCTGTTTGGTGCAGGCTCGATCATCAATGTTGATGAAGGCACGATGATCAGCTACAACGCTACGGCTTTGGATGCCTTCTGGGAACTGGGTGCGTTCAACCACACTGACCCGGGCAACCTCGCGCCTGACCTCAACTCCGGCACTCCCCAGAGCACCATCTTCTATGCCGGCGGTGCCGACACGCAGATCTGGTCCGCTGGTGGTTACGCCGTTGACGCTGCTCTCAGCTACGATCTGATGTACAACGAGTTTGTTGCGGATCCGGACGTGGGTGCCAACTCAGAGTGGGTCCTCACCTTCCCGACGAAGCGTTTTCACGTCGACAAGGCCCCCGGCAACCCCGCGCAGCTGGGTGACGTTGAGCCGTTCACCGACACCTGGACCAAGGATGCTCCGGGAGGCTGTGAAGTCTTCGCCTTTGACTTCTGGGATCGCGAGGAAGGTCAGCTTGCCCCAGGCGGCCCGATCGTATCTCCGCGCCCCCCCACTCCGCAGGGCTTCCAGCTTTGCCGTGAGGCCAACGTGATCCGCTTCGGTCATTCGGACGGGCCGGACAACACCGAGATCCTCAAGGAAGTGCAGCGTTCAGGTGCCTTGGGTTACGTCAACTTTGACCTGCCTGAAGGCTTTGATGAGGGCTGGGTGCGCTTCAATCTCGGCTACGACGACAGTAGCGGCGGCGATCGCCTGAGCGTGCCCGCGGCAAGTGGTGACCAGTATCGTGGTCTGCCCGCCATTGGTTTCTGGGCCAATACCGTCCAGAACGGCGAGCTCGCGGCTGGTGTGCTGAGCAACTACGGTGCGGCCTATCAGCACCGCGGCAGCCGCCACATCGTCACCTCGTAAGCAAGCGGCAACCTGTTGACCCCAAGTTGGGGGTCAATGATGCCAAGAAAGTCAAGGGCCACCCACCGGGTGGCCCTTTTCTTTCGCGGAACCAACAACCTGTATCCCGGTCTTAACATTGATTATGCTGTTTTCTAACGCAGCAGTTTGATAGACTTCAGCCTGAGCTTACAACCTAGCCGTCGGATCAGAAGCCATGAGAAACGCCCGCAAACGAGATCAGTACTGCAACATCGCCCTGAGGTCTTCCGGTGACCCCGATTGGCGCCTCGGTCGCTTGGCCGTCGCTGGAGCTCTCCTTTTATTCGCCGGACTTGCGTTCGCGCCGGCCGCTGCCCAACAGCTCATCGTCAACGGCGAGCCCGTCTGTCATTTCTCCGAACAGGGCACGGCTCATATCGACGGGGATCGCAACCTGGTTATCAACGATAGCGAGTGCGAGATTGAGCAGGGTGAGGCACCGTCGAAGCCTACGCTCACCGTCTCCCCCAGCAGCGTCAACCCCGGCGGTAGCGTAACCGTGGAATGGGGGTCGACCGACGCGAATAGTTGCCAGGCTGGGGGTGACTTGCCGGGCTGGGCCAGCGGCTCGCGCTCCGCTTCCGGCACTAAGATAGTGTCCGTTGCCGGCTCGACCGCGGCAGGCAGCTATGCGGTCAAGCTGCGCTGCAGCAATGCTCACGGCACATCTTCCTGGGCCAGCAAAGCTGTTACCGTAGTGGACCCCGGCGGCAGTCCGCCCGCCGAGTGCAGCAGTCGCAGCGCGCACCCCACTCTCGAGCGTCAATACGACGTCGAGTTTCAGAGCTCCACCCACCATACCTTCGACAGCCTGTTCGGAGAATGGCCGGGTACCATGAATACTAGGGAGCTCTACGTGCGCCGCGGCCATTACGGTGCGCTGGAATTCAATGCAGGCAACTTCAGTCCCAGTGACGGTACATACGTGATGTTTCAGGGGTTTTCGACTCAGTTTGGCGGCTATTCGATGGGTCAGGCCAACATGTTGGTAACCGTCTCCACTTGCCCCGGAGATTTCAACAAGCAGGCGATTGAAAATGATCCGAAGCTCGAAGGTAACTGCTTCTGGACGCCCGGTGAGAGTACTTCTGCCAGGGTATACGCAAAGCCTTACCCTTTCCAATGTGCCATCCAGCCAAATCAGACTTATTACTATAATTTTGTATCGATTCCGGACGAGGGCGCGGGCAGCAATCCGACGGAAAACGACGATCTGATCTGGGGATGTCCTGAAGAGAAAGACGCCTGTGGTGCCAGAATGCAGATCAATAGAGCTGGCGTGTGGTAAGGCAACTTATCGTGTTGATGGTTAAAATACTGCGCTCGCACTTCCGGTTGCGGGCCGGGACAAATTCCACCGGCCTGCGGCCGTTGCGCCGGTGGCCGGCCGCTATCGCTGCCTTGACGGCAGTGCCGATGCTGGCCGCCGCTCAGATCCAGCCCGGGCAGTCCATCGGTGAGATCAGGGTGCCCGACTCACCGGTGTTTGCCACTCTGGGCGAGGTGACGCTGACTCAAGCGGACGTCGATGCATTCATCCGCCAGCGCATTCCCGAGGCGGAGCGCACCGGTGTGCTGCGGGACCCCGAGCGTATCGCTCGACTAGTCGAGCAACAGTTTCTCGTGCTTTTGCTGGCCGAACAAGCCTTGCAACAGAACGTTATCGAGACCCCGGAAACGGAAGCCGATCTTTACCATTTGACCACCCGCTATCTGGCTGAGCGGGAGCAAGAGCGCTACATGGCTGCCAACCGGCTTGACAGCTACGAAGCCCAGGCGAAAGAGCTGCAAATCATGGAGCCTGATCTGGTGGGGCCGGACGAACGCGTCGATTTTGATCACTTCCTGATTTCGTCCGGTCGCGACCGCTCGGTAATGGAAACCACCCTCCTGGCTGCGGATCTGTATGAAAAGCTCGAGACGGGAAAATTGAGCCTTGATGAGCTTATCAAGGAGCATTCGGAAGACCCCGGGGCGGATGACAATCAGGGCCATTATCGGGACATTGACCCCGGTACCCTTGAGGATGCTGTTGCCGAGAAGCTCGAGGAGCTTGAAATCGGCGAGATCTCCCAACCTTTCAGTTCCCGCTACGGCTGGCACGTTGTTCGACTGATTGAGCGCAAGGAAGTACCCCTGAGCAAGGCTGATCGTCAAGAACGCTATGCCCGGATTGCGGAACAGCGCCATCTCAGCCGCCTGCGGGAGAACTACATGCGCAGCCTCCTGGATCAGCCCTTCGACATAGAACCCGGTGCCGTGCGCGACCTGATGGCTCGTTATGGCGCAGAAGTCGAGGACGTGGAAGCCTACAGTGAGCAGCTGGCGCCGGCAGACAGTCAGGCCAAGAGCGCAGGTGACAACGAGCGCTAGATCGGCATCCAGCGGCGTCCGCTCCGCGTCCAGTCTGCTTTCGCCCGACCTGTTCTTCTCGCTCACCGCGCGTGAGCTGCGGTCGCGATTCATCGGCAGCGCCAGCGGCTGGATCTGGCTGATTCTCAACCCGCTGCTGCTGTTGGCGGTTTATTCCTTCGTTTTCGGCGTGATTTTCCAGGCCCGGGTACCGCCGGGCCTGGATGTTCCTTTCGTTGCCTGGCTGGCCGTTGCGCTCTGGCCGTGGCTGATGTTTTCAGAAGGGGTGCTCACGGGTGCCAAAGCCATTCGTGACCATGCCGCGCTGATCTCGAAGGTCGCGCTTCCCAGAGAGTTGCTGGTGCTGGCATCGGTGTCAGCTGTTTTCGTGCTGCACCTCACTGGCTATCTGGCCGTGTTCGTGGTGCTCGCGCTTTTGGGCATCGAGCTGCACTGGTTGGGGCTTCCGAGGCTGCTGTTGGCGCTACTCAGTCTGTATGTGCTGACCACCGGGCTTGCCCTGGGGCTTTCGGCTATTCAGATTTATGTTCGTGACCTCGAGCAGGCGCTACCGACGCTGTTCATGTTCTGGTTCTTTCTGACGCCGATTCTGTACGCGCCATCGCTGCTGCCGGCAGAATATGCCGGCTGGCTGAACTACAATCCGATGACCTGGTTCATGGCGGAGATTCGCGCAGGCGTTCTTCATGGTCAGGCTGTGCCCGGCGGGCCCGCACTGATTCTGTTGGCGGGTGGGCTGCTGGTGGTCTGGCTGGGTCGGCAGGTCTTTCGCCGCCTGAGTCCGCACTTCGAGGACTTTCTGTGACTCGACCGCTCTTGCGCCTAGATAACGTTTCCAAGCACTATCCACCGACGGTCAATTCCGGCGAGCGCTTGAAGGCTTTCTGGCAGCTGCTGTGGCGCGGCCAGGCCGAAGGCGGTACCTGCGTTCTCGAAGACATCAGTTTCGCGATTCAACCGGGTGAGTCCATGGCGTTGATCGGCGCGAACGGAGCCGGAAAGTCCACCCTGCTCAAAATCATTTCCAGCGTGCTGGCGCCGACCAGCGGCCGCATCGAAAAAAATGGGAGCGTTGCCGCGCTGTTAGAGCTTGGCGCCGGGTTCGACCCCGAATACACCGGGCTGGACAACTTGCGCATGAACGCAGCCTTTCTCGGTTTGACGGCAAAACAGGTTGACGAGCGTCTAGACGATATATTGGCGTTTGCCGATATTGGCGAGTCGATTCACGAACCGATCAAGCACTATTCCTCTGGCATGGTTGTGCGACTGGGTTTTGCCGTGGTCGCTTCAGTCAAGCCCGATCTGCTGATCACCGACGAGGTGCTGGCGGTGGGTGACGAATCGTTTCAGAAAAAGTGCATTCGCTGGATCGAGAGCTATCTGGCCGACGGCGGCACCATGCTGATGGTCTCGCACAGCATGTATCAGGTGCAGAAGCTGTGCCGGCACGCGTTATGGCTCGACCGGGGGCGGGTGGCAATGTACGGTGATGTATTCGACGTGAGCCAGTCTTACCTGGCCTGGCACGAGCGCAAGGATGCTCAGGAAGCCGAACACGGCCGCAACACCAGCGCCGTCTACCGGATCCGGAAGATTGAACTGGGGACGGGTGACATACGTGAGCCGTCGCTTGCCGCCGGCGACACGCTGGACGTTCACTTGCAGCTGACAGCGCCCGACGGCCGCGCGCCTGAGGTGCTGGTCGGGATTGTTCGCGCCGACGGCACCCCGGTCTACGGTGTGGCCACCGACCACGATGAATTTCAGGTCGAAGTCACGGCTGATCAGGAGGTGAGCCTGCAGCTGCGCTTTCCGGATCTGGCGCTATTGCCCGGCGGCTACGCGGTGCGGGCGCATACCCTGGACCCCGAGGGCCTGCGCATACACGACACTCAGGAAAACCTGTTTACCGTGACCGGCCGCACCCGCGAGCTTGGCCTGGTGCGGCTGGCCCATCAGTGGCGGCAACCATGACCACCATCGTGGTTCCCGTATTCAACGCGCCCGAAGCCACGCGCCGCTGTCTGAAGGCCCTGGAGGAGACGGTGCCGGCCGCGCAGCCGGTCATCGTCATTGATGACGCCTCTGATCAGCCCGCCACCCGCGAAGTAATGGAGGATCTGCCGGAGCAATGGACACGGGTGCGCAACCAGCGCAATCTCGGCTTTGTTGCCACGGCCAATCTGGGAATGACGCTGGCATCCGGCCGCGACGTGGTGCTGCTCAACGCCGACACCGAGGTGACCCCCGGCTGGCTCGAGGCGATCGAGCGCTGCGCTGAATTCGACTCCACCATTGCCAGCATCACGCCGCTGACCAATAACGGCGAAATCGCCTCGATTCCGGAGTTTTGCCGGAACAATCCGTGGCCGCGAAAGCCGTACCGCTGGGCCGCGGCGTGCCGCCAGGCCGGGCCACCCGAGTACCCGGAAGTGCCAACCGGTGTCGGTTTCTGTCTGTATCTGCGCCGCCGGGCGATCGAGGAAGTGGGCCTGTTCGACGAGCCGGCCTTCGGGCGCGGCTATGGTGAAGAAAATGACTGGTGCATGCGCGCCATACAGGCCGGCTGGCGCCACGTGATCTGCGACGACGCCTTTGTCGCCCACGAGGGCGGTGCCAGCTTCAGCCCGCTGGGCATCGCGCCCGGCGCAGAAGCGATGGATGCGCTGCTGGCGCGCCATCCTGACTACATGGATCACGTGCGCGCCTTCATCGACGCCGACCCGATGGCCGCGCGCCGCGAGCGAATCATCCAGGCCTATCGCGCCGCAGAGGCCTGATATCAACCCGGCATTAAAGTAGATTGCATTCAGCCGGAGGCGGGCCTTGCCGATGAGCATGACTTGCGATCGACCCGACAACGCTGCGCCGATTCCTGCGCCAGCGGTTAAACTGGGCTGTGAACATCATCAACTCTTGAGCCATGTCCCAGCCATCCCTTGAATTCACTGGTGAGCGTTTCACCCCCGAATGCGTGCGTGAAATGGCCTATGAGCACTGGCACCGCTATGCCTGGGCCGCCGGGCTGGTAGACGGCCTCGAGGTGCTTGATGCGGCCTGTGGAGAGGGCTATGGCAGTTCCCTGCTGGCCGCCCGGGCGGCCGCGGTAGTCGGCCTCGATATCGGCGCAGACGCGGTGGCTCACGCCCGTGAACGCTACCCGCACGGCAACCTGCAGTTTGACCACGGTGATGCCACGCAGCTGCCCTATGCGGACCGCTGTTTTGATGCCGTCGTGTCGTTTGAAACGCTCGAGCATCTCGAGGCTCAGGAAACGCTGCTGGCGGAGTTCCGACGCGTGCTGCGTCCGGACGGATTTCTGATCATTTCCTCGCCAGACCGCAAGACCTATAGCGACCAGACCGGCTACAACAATCCCTATCACGTCCGCGAGCTCTACCGCGGAGAGCTCGAGGCTCTGTTATCCAGCGTGTTCCCGAGCTACCGTCTCTATGGTCAGAAGCTGATGTTTGCCTCGGCCATGTGGGATTTGAATGCCGGCCAGGGCAGCCAGTTTCTGCTCAACGACGACAGCGTCATCGAGCGCAGTGAGCTCCCCAGCCTGCCGCCGCTCTACT
Organism: Wenzhouxiangella sp. YN1; assembly: GCF_056324145.1. NCBI lineage: Bacteria > Pseudomonadati > Pseudomonadota > Gammaproteobacteria > Chromatiales > Wenzhouxiangellaceae > Wenzhouxiangella > Wenzhouxiangella sp. YN1. Next base: position 91,392 of record NZ_JBJNIO010000136.1, on the reverse strand, counting down.
ACATTGCCGTGGCGGCGCAGAACGAAGCCTCGCTGCCTGCCGCACCCGCGTTGTCGCTTTACGGCGACCGCGAGGAATCAGTCTACAGCCATTACAACGACGAAGTCGCCAGGCACATTCGTGCTGGTCACCTGCTGGCCGAGCGCGAAGCCGAGATCCAGCGCCTGAGAGCGCAGCTCGAACGCCCCTGGTGGCGGCGCCTGCTTGGCGGCTCATGAACGGCAAGACAGAGGCAATCGCACGCGTTACCGCGGTGATCGTCAACTACAACTCCGGCCGTTGGCTAGCACGCTGTATCGAAAGCCTGCGGGGGCCGGGTCGTTCGGCGCCGAGCGTGGTCGTGATCGACAACGCCTCGACCGACGGCAGCATCGATATCCTCGACGCCGCCGACGGTCTCACGGTGCGCCGGGCGCATCGCAATCTGGGCTTCGGTCGAGGCGTCAACCAGGCGTTGCGCAAGATCGATACGGAGTATCTTCTGATCATCAATCCGGACTGCCTGCTCACCCCCCACTCGCTGGCACGGCTGATCGATGAGCTCGATCATCACCCTGACGCCGCGCTGGCTTCGGGCCGGGTGTTCGACATGAGCGGGCGCGAGCAGCGGGGCAGCCGGCGACGCCTGCCCACCCGTCAGCAGATCCTTTCGGAGGTGATGCCGTTCAGCCAGGTCAACGGCATCGATCTGACGCACGAGCCCGTACCCGATCAGCCGGTGGATGTCGACGCCGTCTCCGGCGCCTGCATGCTGATGCGCACCAGTGCGCTGAAGAAGATCGGTGGTTTTGATCCCCGCTTCCACATGCATTTCGAGGATCTTGACGTCATGGCCCGTCTGCATGCCGCGGGCTGGCGCATCCGCCTGGTGCCCTCGGTTTTCGTCTCCCACGCCGGCGGCGTGTCGTCCCGGCGCCGTCCGCTGGCGGTGCTCTGGGCCAAGCATCAGAGTCTCTGGCGCTACCTCAACAAGCACTGCAGCGAAGACTGGAGCGGGTTCAGCCGCGCCCTGTGGTGGTTGTTCATCCAGCTGCACGCCATCGTGATGACGCCGGTCAGTATGATTACGCGAACATGAGTGACGCCGCAATCATCCTGCTGCTGGGCGCGAGCGGGTCCGTAGGGCAGTACTTTCTCGGCCGCACGGCCGATCAGAGCGTGCACACCATTGCCGTATCTCGGCAAGACCCGACTCGCTCTTGGCCGCATGTGACCTGGCTACAGCATGATCTGGAGCGAAATCCCGCCGACGCCAGGGCCGGCACGCTGGTCAGCTTCGGCCCGCTGGCGCATGCGCTGACCCAGGTGAGCCAGAGCATAGGCCTGGGCCGCGTGATCGCGCTGAGCTCGGCGAGCACCCTGTTCAAGAAAGGCTCGCCCGATCGCGGTGAGCGCCGCCAGATACAGGCACTGATTCAGTGTGAAGAGGCGCTGAAAAAAGTCTGTGGCGAGCGCGATATCGTGCTCACCTTGCTCAAGCCCACCATGATCTACGGCGGGCAGGATGCAAACGTCAGCCGCATCGCCGGCCTGATGTCCAGGCTGCCTTTTGTGCCTTACGCCGGACGTGGCCTGCGCGCGCCGGTCCACGCCGACGACCTGGCCCGGCTGGCCGTCGAATGCGCCATCTCCGGATCCAGAAGTGCTGGTACCTGGCTTCTGGGCGGCGGCGAGACCTTGACCTATCCCGCCATGCTCGGACGCGTTGCCGCCGCGGAGGGCCGCAATCAGCGCCTGTTGCGCCTGCCGACGGCCTTGATGAACGTGGTGATCCGCCTGGCGCACCGGACTGGCCGCATGACCGACATCAAACCTGCCATGATCGAACGCCAGCGCATGGATCTGGTGGTCGACGACACACCGGCGCGCGAGCAGCTCGGGTGGAATCCCAGGCCGTTTCGGCCCTAGGCGGGATTTGAACGTGGCGCAGGTCGGGGTGTTCTACGCGCCGGGTCGTGGGCGAGGCTGATGGCGCTCGGCACATTGTGGGTCTCGAGAATTCATAAAGTCAGAATTCAAAGTCAAAGGCGTTTCGCCCGCCTGCTTCGCAGGCTGATGGCGAGTGACTTTTTTCCAGAGCCAAAAAAGTAACCAAAAATCGCTCTTTAAGTTCAACGTCAAGATCCCACGCTTTGTTGTCTTGAGGATTTGCATTATGTGCGGGCTGGCCCCTCGGTGCAGGGGCTTTGCTATGGCCCGGCTGGTCGCGTGGTGCCCAGGCTATTTCTCGAAAGTGGCCATGGGAAGAATCAAGGGCTTTCGTTCCAGGCAGCAACCGCGCCTTGCGAGCCACCGGCACAACCTTGGCGCCAGCACCTGTAGGAGCGGTCTCCAGACCGCGATACGGCGCTGATCGAAGCCGGGTCGCCCTCTTGCGGGCTTCGTCCTATCCCGGCTATCGCCACCAGATCCACCGACCGAGCCCTCGCGAAGCCCGCTCCCCGAAGGGGCCAGCCACCTCCCGGTGCAAGTCCTGAAACCCCGAAACGTGGGATCTTGAAGTTGACTTTAAAGCGCGCTTTTTCGTGCCTTTTTTCGCGCAGGAAAAAAGGTACCCGCCCAAAGAGCTTGCGAAGCAAGCCGGGCGGAACGCCTTTGACGTGTCGAAGTCACCAAAGCAACCGGTGGCACCAACCTCTCAGCCAACCAACTCAGACCCCGCAGCCCCGGACTCGATCCGGGGCATTCTGGACGCTGGCGCCACTGGCAGGAAGATCCCGGCTCGCAGGCCGCGAATGCGGCAGCAAACTCCCAGCCAACCAGGGCCCGACTAACCTTTCAGCCGTTTGTATTTCATCCTGCGCGGGCCGGCCTGATCGCCGTGACGACGCTTGTAGTCTTTTTCGTACTCGCTGAAGTTGCCCTCGAACCATTCGACGTGGCTGTCGCCTTCGAAGGCAAGCACGTGGGTGGCGATGCGGTCGAGGAACCAGCGGTCGTGCGAGGTCACCAGTACGCAGCCGGGGAAGGCAAGCAGCGCTTCTTCCAGCGCGCGCAGGGTCTCGACGTCGAGGTCGTTGGTGGGTTCGTCGAGCATCAGCACGTTGGAGCCCGACTGCAGCACTTTCGCCAGGTGCACGCGGTTGCGTTCGCCGCCGGAAAGCTGGCCGATGCGCTTTTGCTGCTCCGAGCCCCTGAAGTTGAAGCGGCTGGCGTAGGCGCGGGCCGGAATGCGGTAGTTGCCGACGTGGATTTCGTCGGCACCGTCGGAGATTTCTTCCCAGACCTGGCGGTCGTCCTGCAGGCTGTCGCGCTTCTGGTCGACATAGCCCAGCTGCACCGTGTCGCCAACTTCAATGCTGCCGCTATCGGGCTGCTCCTGACCGGAGATCATGCGAAACAGCGTGGTCTTGCCGGCGCCGTTGCCGCCGATGATGCCGACGATGGCGCCCGGCGGCACCTTGAAGCTCAGGTCTTCGATCAGCAGGCGGTCGTCATAGCCTTTGTACAGGCCGTTGACCTCGATGACCTTGTCGCCCAAGCGCGGGCCCGGCGGAATATAGATCTGCTGGGTTTCATTGCGCTTCTGAACTTCTTTGGAATTGAGTTCTTCGAACTGCCTCAGGCGCGCCTTGGATTTGGCCTGGCGGCCCTTCTGGTTGGAGCGTACCCATTCCAGCTCGTGTTTGATTTCCTTCTGGCGTGCCTGCTCCTGCTTTTCTTCCACGGCCAGGCGGGCTTCCTTCTGCTCCAGCCACGAGGTGTAGTTACCTTCGAAGGGAATGCCGTGGCCGCGGTCCATTTCCAGGATCCAGCCGGCAACGTTGTCGAGAAAGTAGCGGTCATGCGTCACCGCCATCACGGTGCCGGGAAACTCGTCGAGGAAGCGTTCCAGCCAGGCTACCGACTCGGCGTCGAGGTGGTTGGTGGGCTCGTCGAGCAGCAGCATGTCGGGCTTGGAAAGCAGCAGGCGGCACAGCGCAACGCGGCGGCGCTCGCCACCGGACAGGACCTTGATCTTCGAATCCCATTCGGGCAGGCGCAGCGCGTCGGCAGCGACCTCCAGGGTGCGCTCGATCTCCCAGCCGCCGGCCGAATCGATCTTGTCCTGCAGCTCGGCCTGCTCGGCCAGCAGCTCGGTCATTTCTTCGTCGTCCATCGGCTCGGCGAATTTCTCGGCAATGTCCTCGAAGCGCTCGAGCATGTCGCGGAGTTCGCCGACGCCGTCCATGACCGCCTCGCGTACCGTCTGGTCTTCGGGCAACTCGGGTTCCTGCGGCAGGTAGCCGATGCGGATACCGGGCTGCGGCCGGGCTTCACCGTCGAATTCCTTGTCAACGCCGGCCATGATGCGCAGCACCGTGGACTTGCCCGCGCCGTTGAGCCCCAGCACGCCGATCTTGGCGCCGGGAAAGAACGACAGGGACACATCCTTGATCAGCGTGCGGTTGGGCGGCACCACCTTGGAAACGCGGTGCATGGTGTAGACGTACTGGCTCATTGTGCTCTGGGCTGGTTGGGTGCCAATTGAGGGATGTGGGGGCGAGTCGCTGGGAATGCCAGATGGTTATCGAGTGTAAAGTGCTCAGTGTGAAGTGTGAAGGAAACCCGAAACCCGCGTTACTTCATACTTCACACTTTACACTTCACACTCGGAGCATGTCCTTGATGCGAGTTCTGGTCACCGGCGGCGGCGGTTTTCTCGGGCGCGCGATCGTTCGCCAGCTTCTCGAGCGCGGCGATAGTGTCTCGTCCATCAGTCGTTCCGACTATCCGGAGCTGGCTGAGCTTGGCGTGATCTGCCATCGCGGCGACATGGCCGATCGCGAGGCGGTGATGGCGGCCGTTGACGGCGTCGAGGCGGTGATACACGTGGCCGCCAAGGCCGGCCCCGGCCTGTATTGCCCGGACTTTTTCGCGGCCAATGTCGACGGCACCCGGAACGTCATCGACGCCTGTCGGCACCACGGTGTGCGTTATCTGGTGCACACCTCCTCGCCCAGCGTGGTGCACGCCGGCGGCGATATCGAAGGCGGTGACGAGTCGTTGCCGTATCCGCCGGAGTTTCCGGCGCCGTACCCGGCCACCAAGGCCGAGGCCGAGCACCTGGCGCTGGCCGCCAACGGTGGTGACCTGAAGACCTGCGCCCTGCGACCGCACCTGGTCTGGGGGCCGGGTGACAACAATCTGCTGCCGCGCCTGGCCGAAAGAAACCGCACCGGAAGGCTGAAGCTGCCCGCGCCGGACAGGCTGATCGATACCGTCTACATCGACAACGCTGCTGAGGCGCATCTGCTGGCGCTCGACAATCTGACCGGTGCGGCCACGGCCGCGGGCAAGGCTTATTTCATTACCAACGGCGAGCCACTGGCCGTGGGTGAATGGCTCGAGCGACTGCTCGCCGCCAGCGGCGAGACGCCGCGACTGGGGAGAATCTCACCGCGCCTGGCCATGGCTGCGGCTACCCTGGTCGAAGGGGTCTGGCGGGGGCTGCGGCTCAAACGCGATCCGCCGCTGTCGCGCTTTGTCGTCGAGCAGCTGGCCACGGCGCATTGGTTCGATATCACTGCCGCGCGGCGCGACCTCGGTTACGCGCCGCGGGTGAGCATTGACGAGGGCATGCGACGTTTGGGCGACGCGTCATAACCCCCGCCGCCGCGCCCAGCGATTGATGCGCTCGATACGGGTGCGCCGTACCAGATGGCGGTCGAGTTTGTCGACCCGGTCGTAGCTGCCGTACTTGAGTTTGACCCAGCCGTTGAGGTCGATCTGGCGCAGGTAGTTGAACAGTCGACGGTTGAGGGGACGCCAGCCGGATCGTTGAACCACCGATGTGCCCAGATCAATGATGACCGGGCGACCATCGGCGGAAATCATCACGTTCTTGCGGCTTTTGAGGTCGCCATGGGCAACGCCACGGGCATGCATGGCCGCAAGAATCTGCTGCATTTCGTCGAAGAAGGTTTCCGGATCTGCGGGTGCCGCGTGCCGGAGCAGCGGGCCGTCGATGTACTCGAGCGCCAGGTAACACTGTCGGAACAGACCATGACAGCGCGGAAACCCGGCCAGCCCTTGAACATGGCGGTAGGCGTTGAATTCGCGCAACAAGGAAAACTGACGAGCGCGCCATACCAGGCCGCGGCCGCGCGGGGTTTTCACTGCCAGGTCAAGGCCGTTGCCGGTGACGCGCACCACTCGGCCCTGGTTGCTTTGCGCGACCAACGGCCAGTCTTCGGGGTTGAAATCCTCGAAAAGGCGCGCGAGCGCTGCGGATTCGGAGGCGGCCAACGACATGCGGCCATCATAGCCGAACCGCCGCCGCCTTCCGCGTGGATGGGCTGTCAGGCAGTTTGGCTCCCGGGGGCTCGAAAAGCAGCCGGAGGGGCCCCATTATACGCAGCATCAAAGTTGCCTCACTAGGGATTGATAGCAATGCCGATTTATGAATACCGCTGCCAGTCGTGCGGCCATGAACTCGAAGAACTGCAGAAGATGTCCGACCCGCCCCTGGTTGACTGCCCTGAATGCGATCAACCGGAATTGACCAAGCTGATCTCCGCAGCCGCGTTCCGCCTCAAGGGCAGCGGCTGGTACGAAACCGATTTCAAGAAGGACAATCGCCGCAACCTTGCCGGCGACGGCAAGCCCGAGACGAAGAAGTCCGACGGCGCGTCCGCTTCGAAATCCGGCGGCCAGCCGACAAAGCCCGGCGACAGTGGCGGTGCCGGCGCGCCGGCCGGACAGGCGACCTGACCGATGCGCTCTCACCTTTGTGGACAAGTCAACGAGACGCTCGACGGCCAGACGGCGACCGTCTGCGGCTGGGTCAACCGCGCGCGCAACCTGGGCGGCCTGGTCTTTGTCGGCCTGCGCGACCACGCCGGCGTGTTGCAGGTGGTGGTCGAACCCGACAACGAGCCGGCTTTTGCCGAAGCCGAGAAGCTCAGGAACGAGTTCTGCGTGCGTATCACCGGACGTGTGCGCATGCGGCCGGAAAGCCAGTGGAACGCCGACATGCCCACCGGCAAGGTCGAGATGGTGGCCGACTCGGTCGAGATCATCAGCGCGGCAGCGCCGCTGCCGCTGTTGATGACCGACGAAGACGGCGAGGAAGTGCGGCTCAAATATCGCTACCTGGATTTGCGCCGACCGCGGCTGCAGCGCAATCTCAGGCTGCGCTCGCAGCTTGTCGGTGCGATCCGGCAATTCCTCGATGCGCGCGATTTCATTGATGCCGAAACCCCGATCCTGACCCGCGCCACGCCCGAGGGCGCGCGCGACTATCTGGTGCCCAGCCGCGTGCAGACCGGCAGCTTCTACGCGCTGCCGCAGTCGCCGCAGTTGTTCAAGCAGCTCCTGATGATGGCCGGACTCGATCGCTACTACCAGATCGCGCGCTGCTTTCGTGACGAGGATCTTCGCGCCGACCGCCAGCCCGAGTTCACCCAGCTCGATATGGAGATGGCCTTTGTCGACGAGGCCGAAGTGCAGAACACGGCCGAAGCGCTGATCCGGCAGGTATTCAGGCAGGTGCTCGAGGTCGAGCTGCCCGACCCGTTCCCGCGCATGTCATACGCTGAGGCGATGTCGCGCTACGGCTCCGACAAGCCGGACCTGCGGGTCGATATGGAGCTGATCACCATCTGCAAGCAGGTCCGTCACGTCGAGTTCAAGGTCTTTTCCGGGCCGGCCAGCGATCCGGCCTCACGGGTGGCTGCCTTGCGCGTGCCCGGCGGTGCCAGGCTCACCCGCAAGCAGATTGACGGCTATACCGAATTTGTCGGCCGCTACGGCGCCAAGGGCCTGGCGTGGATGAAGGTCAACGATGCCACCGCAGGTCTTGAAGGCGTGCAGTCGCCAATCGCCAAGTTCCTAGACGAGCAGGCCGTCACCGGCATTCTTGAGGCCACCGGCGCTGCCGATGGCGACATCCTGTTCTTCGGGGCTGGTGAGAAGCCGGTGGTCAACAGCTTCCTGGGCGCGCTGCGGCTTGAGGTGGCCAAAGATCTCGAGCTGTACAACGAGGGCTGGAAGCCGCTGTGGGTCGTCGATTTTCCGATGTTCGAGTATGACGCCGAAGACGGTCGCCATTACGCCCTGCACCATCCCTTTACCGCCCCGGCGGTGGCCGACGGCGAGGCGCTGAAAGCCGAACCGGTCGAAGCGCTGTCGCGTGCCTATGACATGGTGCTCAACGGCTCGGAGATCGGCGGCGGCTCGATTCGTATCCACGATCCGAAGCTGCAGCAGGCGGCCTTCGACGTGCTTGGCATCGACGAGACAGAAGCAAAGGCCCGCTTCGGCTTTTTGCTCGAAGCGCTCAGATACGGCTGCCCGCCGCACGGCGGCATTGCCTTTGGTATCGACCGCATCGCCGCACTCATGGCTGGCGAAGACTCGATCCGCGAAGTGATCGCCTTCCCCAAGACCACCAACGCGTCGTGTTTGATGACGGGGGCGCCGGCGGCGGTGGAGGCAGAGCAGCTCAAGGAGTTGAAGCTGAAATTGCAGCCTTCCAAGACATGAACACCTTGGAAACGCAAAGCAGCGAAGCAGTAATGGGCGCTAAGTGAAATTCAATAATTTCTTTGCGTCCTTTGCTGCTTTGCGTCTTTGCGTTTTAAGGGTTTTGACTCTTGTTTGCGGAGATCCGGTTTCCGTTACCAAGCCGGAGGCGCCATGACGAGATCGGTGATACTCGTCCACGGCCTCTGGTGGGGTGCCTGGAGCATGGGGCTGCTCGGGCGCCGGCTCGAGCGGCGGGGCTTCTCGACGCGGGGATTTTCCTATCCGACCATGCGCCAGACCCTGGCGGCCAATGCGGCGGCGCTGCGTGAGTTCGTTGCCGGGCTGGAAATCGATCGGGTCGATCTGGTCGGTCACTCCCTCGGCGGGCTGGTGATCCTGCGTATGCTCGATGAGTACGCCGACCTGCCGCCCGGTCGCGTTGTGCTGCTGGGGTCTCCCGTCAACGGCTCGGCGGCCGGCCGGCGCGTGGCCGACAAACGCCTGCTCCGGCCGCTGGTGGGCCAGGCCCGCAGCGCCCTGGAGCAGGGTTTTTCGCACGCCCCTGCCGGGCGCGAAGTCGGCGTGATCGCCGGCAGCCGATCGGTCGGCGTCGGGCGAGTTTTCGGGTCGATGGCGCGCCCCAATGACGGCACGGTCACGGTCGCCGAATGCCGCCTTGAAGGCGCTGAAGAGTGCGTTCTGCCGGTGACGCATACGGGGCTGGTGACGGCGCCGTCGGTTTCGATGGCCGCAGCAGATTTTCTGGATTCAGGAAGCTTCGGGCAGTAGCGGGCTTTCAAATTCGAAGCGCCAACAGCAAATCCGAAACAGGGGCTTCGATAGTCGGTCAGGGATGGCAGCATTCGCTTCGGTTCGACGCGGTGGCGAGGCCTTCAGCGAACCCGCCCATCCCTGGCCGACCTGGCCGTGCCGTTGCGTTCAACCAGTCAACAAGCCAACCAGCATGCTCACTGCCACGGATTGCAGTCATACCCCGCAATCCGGATCAGCCGATCGGCCTCGAAGGATCCGGCGCCGAGGCCGCCTTCGTGGAAGTTGTAGCCCACCAGCAGCGTGTTGCAGTCCAGCGCCTCGATGGTCATGGTGCCGACCGAATACATGTCGACATCGTCCTCATCGTAGCTCCCCGGGGGGGCGGAGATGAACTCGCCCCCGTAAACCTCGAGCATATCGAGCGTAACGATGTCAAAGCCCGGATCCTCCTGGGCCAGCGAGCCGATCAACCAGAAGGGTTGGCCGTCAATGTAGGTAAACAGCAGCGCCGTGATCGAGTTGGTGTCGTCGCCGTGCGGGTTGAACTCCTCGCCGATCTGCAGCACCAGGCCGTTGTAGGGCATGCCCTCGATGGTGTATTGCCCGGACATGCGGCCGTGCAGGACGGGGTAATCGGACTGCGGCGGGTCGAGCTGAGGCGCATATTCGGGAATCCTCAACAGCAGATAGTCCCGGTCGGTGGCGCCGCTATAGTCGCCCCAGAACATTTCCAGCGTGAACTCATCGTTGTAGTCTGCCGGCCCGAAAGGACGCTCGCTGGCGGAGCCGGTAGCGTAGGGATCGACGGCGAGCATGTAGGTGGTGCCCTGTTCGGTGATTTCATCGGCCGAGGCGTCGACGCTGCCGACGGCCGGGTACTGGATCAGCCGGGCGACGTGCTCCGGCAAATCCACCACGCCCGAGTCGGCGAACACGCGCGGGGTCAGAACCCGCCCGCCACCGGTTTTTTTCAGACGCACCATGACCACCGAATAGCCCTCGTCGTGACAGCCGGTACGCCAGATCTGGACGCTAAGACGTGCTGCGGCAAAGCCCGGGTCCACCGACGGCACATGGATATTGCTCTCGTTGAACAAGTATTCGCCGCCGGGCGGCGGCGCCTGCGGCAGGGATACGGCCACGCAGCCCGGCGGGAAGGGCGAGTTCAGGTCGGTCAGCACGTTGATCTTGCCGGTGGCCGAGGCCTGGCCGACGAACGCAAAAGTCAGAGCAAGCAGCAGGTAACGCATGATTCGGCGGGTTCTTTGAGGTATGGCAGTTATTCTAGCGCCGGATTCTGAGCGGCGGCTGAATGGAACCGAAGCGAATGCCCGCGTCTTTTTTCGAAAGTGGCCATGGGAGGGATCCGGCGGCTTGCGCTCGCGATGGCTCCACCGCGCCTTGCGCGCCATCGGCGGGGCGTTGACGCCAGCACGTGTGGAAGGAAAGCGACTCGCATTGGGGGTGGGAGCGATCTCCAGATCGCGATACGGCGCTGATCGGAGCCTGCGGTCCGGCCGCCTGCTCACGGTCTGATACCCGTCTTTCAGCTTTTAAGCCGAGCAATTTCGTGCGGGCTTCGACCTTGATTTTGACGTGTCGACACCGCCGCAGCGCCCGGTAGCACCAGTCTTACCGACGCGGCTTGGCGCAAAAAATCGCGGCCTGGAGCCCCTTCCACAGCTCTTGCGCCAATCCAACCCATGCTGCAACGCGTGAAGCACCGCGAGATCAGAGGCGCCACTCGAAAAGGCAATACGTGCTGCAACCGGGTGATGGCATTCCGGGCGGCCGCAGGTCGAGGAGGCGCCCCGACGTGCGCGATCATCGATCGACCTGGGGCAGCCTTCGGTTAATATGACAGGTTGGTCATCACAACGGAGGTATGCCACTCATGGCCGGCCATAGCAAATGGGCCAATATTCAGCACCGCAAGAAGGCGCAGGACGCCAAGCGGGGCAAGATCTTTACGCGACTGGTGCGCGAAATTTCGGTCGCTGCGCGCGAGGGCGGCGGTGACCCCGACAGCAATCCGCGGCTGCGGCTGGCCATCGACAAGGCCAACGGCGCGAACGTGCCCAAGGACAACATCGAGCGCGCCATCAAGAAAGCCACCGGCGACCTTGAAGGCGCCTCCTACGAGGAGCTGCGCTACGAAGGCTATGCCCCCGGCGGCGTGGCGGTGATGGTCGACTGTCTGACCGACAATCGCAACCGCACGGTCTCGGAGGTGCGCCACGCCTTCACCAAGCACGGCGGCAACCTGGGCACCGAAGGCTCGGTGGCCTTTCAGTTCGAGCGCAAGGGCGTGATCACTTTCGCTCCCGGTACCAGCGAGGAGCAGGTGATGGAGGCCGCGCTGGAGGCCGGCGCCGAAGACATCGTCAACCACGACGACGGCGCGATCGAGGTATTGACCGAGCCGGAAGATTTCGAGGGCGTGCGCGACGGTTTCCGCAGCGCCGGGCTGGAGTTCGAGGAAGCCGAGGTCACCGAGCGTGCCAACAACCTGATCGAAGTCGATACCGACACCGGCAAGGCGGTGATCGCCTTCATCGACGTCCTCGAAGATCTCGACGATACCCAGAACGTGTGGTCGAACGCGGATATTCCCGCTGCGGCCTATGAGTGAGTTCAGCGGGTTGCCCGAGGGCCGGGTTCGCGCATGAGGATTCTCGGGCTCGATCCCGGCTCGCGCCGGACCGGTGTAGGCATCATCGAGGGGGAGAAGTTGATTCATGCCGAAACCCTGCGCCTGGGCGGCGGGCCCATGCCCGAGCGGCTGGGGCAGATCTTTTCCGACCTGAGCCGCTTGATTGGCGAGTATCGACCGCAGTTTGCCGCCGTGGAAACGGTGTTCATGAGCCGCAACGCCCAGTCGGCCATCAAGCTGGGCCAGGCGCGGGGCGTGGCCATCTGCGCGGCGGTGGAGGCGGGGCTGGAGGTGCATGAATACGCCCCCCGGGCCATCAAGCTGGCCATCGTCGGCCGCGGTGGCGCGGGCAAGGAACAGGTACAGCACATGGTCCGCGCGCTGATGAAGGTCGACGCCGACCTGGGCGAGGACGCCTACGATGCACTGGCCGCAGCGCTGTGCCATCATCACACCGCACAAACAGCCAGGCGACTGCCCAGTGGAGTGGTATTGCGATGATCGTTCGACTTGCCGGAACCCTTGTTTCCCGTCAGCCGCCGTCGCTGACGGTGGACGTGAGTGGCGTCGGCTACGAGGTCGAGGTGCCGCTCAATACGTTCGACCGCTTGCCCGCAGACGGCGAGGAGCTGGCGATCCTGACCCATCTGGTGGTCAGGGACGACGCCCACACGCTCTATGGCTTTCTTGCTGAAGCCGATCGCAAACTGTTTCGCGAGTTGCTCAAGGTGACCGGCATTGGCCCGCGCCTGGCTCTGGCCATCCTGTCGGGGGTCAGCAGCGACGATTTCGCGCTGATGGTCGAGGCCGGCGATACCAAATCGCTGACCCGGCTGCCGGGCATCGGCAAGAAGACCGCCGAGCGGCTGATTCTGGAAATGCGCGGCAAGGTCTCCGATCTGGGCAGCGGGGCCGATGCCGCGGGTGGCAGCGCGCTGAGCGCCGAAGGCGAGGCCCGCGAGGCGCTGACCGCGCTGGGCTATTCCTCGTCGGAGGCCCTGAAGATGATCCGTGCGGTGGCCACGCCGGACCAGTCGGCCGAGGCCCTGATCCGTGACGCGCTGAAGAAGAAGATGCAGGGCTAGTGCACCCCGCCGCCGATTCTGTAACATTCAGAGCGCGCCTGAGCCAAGAGTGCAGGGCGCTACCTGCAGTGAATGGTGCGCCCATTGCACGGGGCGCAACGCCGCAATGTCGGCTCTGGCGCGCTCCCGCAGAGCGAGCCGGAAAGCATTCATCTGCGGCGTTATGTTTCTTGACAAGGATGCTGCCATTGCCTGCGAAACATGCCTTGCAGCCAAATGCTTTCCGACTCGCTGAAGCTTGCAGAATCGGCGGCGGGGTGCACTGATGAGCGAAGAAAGACTGGTGACCGGAGAAGTGGATCAGGACGAGGCCCGCATCGAGGCCAGCCTGCGTCCCGGCCGCCTGGACGAGTACATCGGCCAGCCGGAAATGAAAGAGCGCCTGGGCATTTATCTGGAATCGGCCCGCGCGCGCCACGAAGCCCTCGACCACGTCCTGATTTTCGGTCCGCCCGGCCTGGGCAAGACCACGCTGGCCTACGTCATCGCCCACGAGATGGACGTCAACGTCCGCCAGACCTCCGGCCCGGTGCTTGAGCGCGCCGGTGATCTGGCCGCGCTGCTGACCAACCTCGAGCCCGGCGACGTGCTCTTCGTCGACGAGATCCACCGCTTGAGCCCTGTCGTTGAAGAAGTGCTCTACCCGGCGATGGAAGACTATCGCATCGACATCATCATCGGCGAAGGCCCGGCGGCGCGCTCGATTCAGCTCGATCTGCCGCGCTTTACCCTGGTGGGTGCGACCACTCGCGCCGGCCTTCTGACCTCGCCGCTGCGCGATCGCTTCGGCATTGTCGAGCGCCTGGAGTTCTATGCCCCCGGCGAGCTGGCCGAGATCGTGATCCGCTCGGCCGGCATCCTCGGCATCGAGGCCGACCGCGAAGGCGCGCTGGAAATCGCCCGCAGATCGCGCGGCACCCCCAGGATCGCCAACCGCCTGCTGCGGCGGGTGCGCGATTTTGCCCAGGTGCGCGCGGACGGGCGCATCAGCGAATCGGTGGCCGCCGACGCCCTGGAGATGATGCAGGTCGACGCACGCGGCTTCGACGCCATGGATCGCAAGCTGCTGAAAAAACTGGTCGAGGACTTCAGCGGCGGGCCGGTGGGCGTGGAAAGTCTGGCCGCGGCGCTGTCGGAAGAGCGCGGCACCATCGAGGACGTCATCGAACCCTATCTGATTCAGCAGGGCTTTCTCATGCGCACCGCCCGCGGCCGCATGGCCACCACCGCCACCTGGCACCATTTCGGCCTCAATCCGCCCGACCGGCCCGACGATCTGTTCGACAATCGTTCCGAGACATGACCGATACCGCTGTTGACTTTGCCGGCTTTTGGCGTGCAGGTTGCTGGAAGGGTCGATGATCAGATCCCCAAAAAATCCAGGCCCGGCATCCACGGAACACACGGAATACACGGAAGGTGATTGGAAAGCCGTCAACAGCGATGACTGCAGCGCCTCGGTCGGGGTGGGCAAGAGGCCATCCGCGCATTCCGCGGCTGCAGTGGTCTGCGGTTCTGGAGAGTCCAGCATGGCATGGCGGCACTCATGAGTGATCTGCCAGGGCAAGTGGAGAGTCCCTTCCGCTACCGCGTCTACTGGGAAGACACGGACGCCGGTGGCGTGGTCTATCACGCGCGCTATCTGGCGTTTTTCGAGCGCGCCCGGTCCGACTGGCTGCTGGCGATGGGCTTTCCCCAGGTGCCCATGCGCCGTGAGCAGAATCGCCTGTTCGTGGTGCGCCGGGTCGACACCCGCTATATCATGCCGGCCCGGCTCGAAGATGAACTCGAGATCACGATCGGCGTCGAACACCTGCGAGCGGCCTCGCTGACGTTCAGCCAGCGCATGGTGCGCGCCCGTGATGGCGAGCTGCTGGCTACAGCGCGGGTGGACGCCGCCTGCCTGGCCGCCGACCGTTTTGTTCCGGCGCGCATGCCCGAGGCGCTGCGTGCGGCCATTCAACGACAACAATACAAACAGGAAGCGCAATGAACGGCGAGTTGCAAGTCTGGGAACTCATCCATGGAGCCAGTCTGCTGGTGCAGGGCGTGATGGCCCTGTTGTTGGCGGCCTCGGTCGCCTCCTGGGTGATCATTTTCCGCAAGCGTCAGATGCTGTCGCGGGCCGAATCGCGGGCAAAGAAGTTCGAGGAGAAATTCTGGTCGGGCGCTGATCTCAATCAGCTCTATGATGCCGTTGCCGGGGGGCGGGAGCCGCGCGACGGAATGGAAAGCGTGTTCGAAGCCGGCTTTCGCGAGTTCAAGCGCCAGCGCGAAGAGCGCCAGCTCGATCCCGAGTCGATCACCGACGGTGCCCAGCGCGCCATGCGCGTGACGCTGACCCGCGAGCTCGATCGCCAGGAGCATCGGCTGAGCTTTCTGGCTACGGTCGGCTCGGTCAGCCCCTACGTCGGCCTGTTCGGCACGGTCTGGGGCATCATGAACTCCTTCCGTGGTCTGGCCGGATCGCAGCAGGCGACCATTGCCATGGTCGCGCCGGGTATCTCCGAGGCGCTGATTGCCACCGCCATGGGCTTGTTCGCCGCCATTCCGGCAGTGGTTGCCTACAACCGCTTCTCCAACCAGGTCGAACGCCTGGCGATCCGCTACGACAACTTCAAGGAAGAGTTCGCCTCCATTCTTCTCCGACAGGCGCGTCGGCTGCAGGAGAAGGGGTAGCCCGCCCATGTCCGACTCACCGTATATTCGCCGGCGCCGCAGGCACATGTCGGAAATCAACGTCGTGCCCTATATCGACGTCATGCTGGTGTTGCTGATCATCTTCATGGTTACCGCCCCCCTGATGAACCTGGGCGTCGAAGTCGAGCTGCCCAGCGGTTCGGCCGATCCGATCAGCGATCAGGGCGATCCGCTGATGGTGACGGTTACCGAATCGGGCGACATGTATCTGGATACCGGGGACGCGCCCGAGCTGATCGATGGCGAAACCCTGGTCGATACGGTCGGCGCCATCGTGGCCCGCAATCCGCAGCTGCAGGTCACCGTCAGCGGCGATCGCCGGGTCGATTATCAGCACATCTACCGCGCCATGGTGCTGCTCCAGCGCGCCGGCGTCGCCTCGGTGGGCATGATCGGCGATCCGGAGCCGGACAATCCGGACCAGAACTGACTCCGCCGGTCGCAAGGGCGCCCGTGTTGATTGCTGATTCTGAAATGCACCACGAAGGACACGAAGAATTCATGAATCCTTTTCTTTCCCTGTCACTTCTTCGTGATCTTCGCGCCCTGCGGGATTCGAAATGTGCTTGCCGACGGCTTCGGGTTGACAGGTAATCGTGCTCTCCTTGCAGCGAAAGCAGGCAATCAAGGACTTTCTGTCCGCCCTCGGGCTGGCGGTGGCTGTGCACCTGGGGTTCGTGCTGATCCTGATTGTGGGGACCTGGGACTGGAAGCCGTTCGAGCACCGGCCGGTGCCGGTACGCGTGACCCTGGTCGATCAGGGCGCGGTCGCCGAGCCCGATCGGGCGCAGGAGCAGGCCGCCCAGCAAGAAGCCGAGCGCCAGCGCCAGGCCGAGCTTGAACGCCAGCAGCAGGCGGAGCGGGCCGAGCGTGAGCGTCAGGCCGAACTCGAGCGCCAACGGGAGGCAGAGGCCGAACGCCAGCGCCAGGAAGAACAGCAGCAGGCCGAAGAAGCTGAAAGACGACGCCAGGAGCAGCTTGAGCAGCAGCGTCGCGAAGAAAAGCGCCGCCGCGAAGAAGAGGCCGAGCGCCGCCGCCAGGAAGACGAAAAGGCGCGTCAGGAGGCCGAGCGTGAGCGTCGTCGCCTTGAGCAGCAGCGGCGCGAGCGCGAGGAGGCCCGCCAGCGCGAGCTCGAAGAACTGCGGCGGCAGCGCGAAGAGGCTCAGCGCCAGCGCGAGGAACAGGAGCGTCGCCTGCAGGCGCTGGCCGACGAGCGCGAGCGTGAACGCCAGCAGGAACAAGCCGAGGAGGAGGCCGAGCGCCTCCGCCTGGCCGATGAGCGGGCCGCCGCCGATGCCCGGCGCGCCACGCTCAGAGAGGAATACGTGGGTACCATTCGTGAATTGGTGCGGCGCAACTGGATTCGACCGCCAACGGCCAATCCGGGCGTAGAATGCTCGGTTCGAGTCGTTCAGATTCCCGGCGGTGAAATCATTGATGCAAGCATTGTTTCTCCCTGCAACGCCGACCAGGCCACGCGCCGCTCGATCACCGCGGCGGTGATGCGGGTCGGCCAACTGCCCTACCAAGGATATGAAGATGTATTCGAGCGCCAGATCACATTTGTTTTTGTTTACGACGGTTAAGGGCTTTCTGAGAGGAATCCCCGGCATCGTGCTGCTGCTGTTGCTGGCCAGTTCGCCGGCGGCAGCGGATTTGCGCATCGAGATCGTCGACGGCGTCGAGGGTGCCATGCCGATTGCGGTCGCGCCGTTTGCCTGGAACGCCGAGATGCCCGAGCCCGAAGACGGCGTGGCCGCCATCGTCAGCGCCGACCTTCATCGTTCGGGGCTGTTCGACCCGATGGACGAGGCGGAAATGGTCAACCGCCCCTCCCGACCCACGGAAGTGCGGTTTGGCACCTGGCGCCTGCTCAAGGTCGATCATCTGGTGGTCGGTTCGGTGCGCGAGACCCACGACGGCATGGGCTATGAGATCGAATACCACCTGCTTGACGTGCACAGCGGCAGCGTCCTGTTTTCCAGGGCCATGACCGTGGGCCTGGGTGATTTGCGCTTTGGCGCCCACCGCGTGGCCGATGCCGTCTACGAAGCCCTGCTGGGCGTGCCCGGCGCCTTTGCCACGCGCATTGCCTACGTTGCCGTGCGCGAGGACGATGCCGGCAGCGAGTTGTTCGAGCTGGTCGTTGCCGATGCGGACGGCCACAGCCCCCAGACGGTGGTACGCAACAGCGAACCGATCCTGTCGCCGACCTGGTCACCGGACGCACGCAAGCTCGCTTATGTTTCTTTTGCCACGGGGCGCTCGCAGATCGTCGTGCAGGATCTTTATACCGGACAAAACCGAGTGGTCAGCGCCGATCGCGGCATCAACGGTGCGCCGGCATTCTCCCCCGATGGCCGCAAGCTGGCGGTCAGCCTGTCGCGCACCGGCAGCCCGGAAATCTGGGTGATCGACCTGGAAACCGGCCGCAGCGAGCAGATGACGCATCATTGGTCGATCAATACCGAGCCGGTCTGGTCGCCTGACGGCCAGCGTATCTATTTCACCTCCGACCGTGCTGGCCGCCCGCAGATCTATGCCATGGATGCCGCCGGCGGTGACCCCGAGCGGGTGACCTGGGAAGGGCGCTACAACGCCCACGCCAGCATGGGGCTGGAGGAACGCTACCTGGCGGTTATCTACAGCGAGGGTAACAATGACTACCGCATCGCAATCCATGATCGCGAAACGGAGCGTTTGCGTGTATTATCTGATGGTCGGCTGGACGAGTCGCCGAGTTTTGCGCCGAACGGCAGCATGGTTCTGTATTCTGCCCGCCGAAACGGCAGAAACGAACTGGCCGCCGTTTCGGCCGATGGTCGGGTTCGTCAGAGGCTGGTTCTGAGCGAGGGTGATGATGTTCGAGAGCCGGCCTGGTCGCCAATGATTCAATAAAAAGACTGAAGTTTGCCCCAACAAAATGCCTGTTTGATCCCCCAGGAGGTAGCATGAAGACTGCACTGCGTTTTATCGCCCTTGTCATGCTGGCTGCCATTTTGGCCGCCTGCGCGAGGGAAACGGTGGAAGAACCCGAAACCCCCGAACCGCCGCCGCCGGCCGAGCCAGCGCCCGAGCCGGAAACCCAGCGCCTTGATCCGCGTGACTTTTCCGACCCGCGCAACCTCGACAATGCCGACAGCTTGTTGAGCCAGCGCGTTGTCTATTTCGAGTTTGACCGCTCCAACGTGCGCTCGCAGTTTCGCCCCATCATCGAAGCACACGCTGAGTACCTGCGTTCCAACTCTTCGGCGCGGGTGATTCTCGAAGGCCATGCCGACGAGCGCGGCTCACGCGAGTACAACCTTGGCCTGGGCGAGCGCCGCGGCAATTCCGTACAGGATCTGCTGCGTGCCAACAACGTCTCTTCAAGCCAGATCGAGGTTGTTAGCTACGGTGAAGAGCGCCCGGTCTGCCGCGAAAGCAGTGAAGATTGCTGGCAGCGCAACCGCCGGGTGGAGATCGTCTACACGGCCCGGTAATGGCGTTGAAGACCTTCACCACAGCAGCAATGATCGCGGCGGTCGGCCTGGTGCCGACCGCCGTCACCGCGCCGGCCCAGGCGCAGGATGCCAGCGACACGGTCTATCAGGTTCAGGAGCTGCTCGAGGAAGTGCGTGAGCTCCGGGGCCAGACCGAGTCTCAGCAGCGCGAAATCGAGAACCTTCGACGCCGCCAGCGCGATCAGTATCTGGACCTCGACCGTCGTCTGCAGGCGCTGGAAAAGGGGGACAGGGCGCCTGCCCGCGACGACCGCAGCGAGCGCCCGGCAGACGAGTCCGGCAGCGCTTCCAGAGCGCCGGTGGCACCGGCCAGCGAGTCCGTGCCGCCGCAGCGGCCGGCCCGTGATGAGCCCGAGGTGCGGGCACCGATTGACGCTCAGCCCGAGGTCACCCCGCTGGCGAAGCCGTCATCCGGCCCGTCCCGCGATCTCGCTTCGGTGAGCGCAGAAGAAAAGAGCGCTTACGATCGCGCCTTCCGCGCCCTGCGCGAAACGCGTTACGCTGATGCTGCCGAAGGTTTTTCGAGCTTCCTCGACCGCTATCCCGACTCGTCCTACGCGCCCAACGCGCTGTACTGGCTGGCCGAGACCTACTACGTCACGCGCGATTTCCAGACCGCGCTGAGCTATTTCGAAGAGCTGCTGGAGCAATTTCCTGACAGCGGCAAGCAGGGCGATGCGCTGCTCAAGATCGGCTTCAGCCATTACGAGCTCGAACGCTGGAACGAGGCCCGCGCCGCGCTCGAGCAGGTGCGCAGCCAGCACCCCGGCACAACGCTCTCACGGCTGGCCGAAGGCCGCCTGCGCGACATGCGCCTGGCCGGACATTACTGATCGGCGGTTGGCGCGTTAGTTAATTGGTCAACTGGTTAGCTGGTTCGGTATCTGCCGATACTTGCGGAGTAGCTTCACCGCGATGCCATCCGAGCGCCTCCAGCGTTGCGGCCTGGTGAGGTTGATGCTGCCGGGCGCCAGGGTGGCCTCGACAAGTCAAAGGCGTTCCGCCCGGCTTGCTTCGCAAGCACTTTGGGCGGGTACCTTTTTTCCAGCGCGAAAAAAGGCACGAAAAAGCGCGCTTGAAGGTCAATATCCCACGCTCGGTTATCTCAGAAGATTGATGACTGCGGGGGGCTGGCCCCTTCGGTGGGCGGGCTTCGCGAATACCCGGCTGGTCGCGCGTTGGCCTGGATGGCTTCCGAAAGTGGCCATGGGAGAAATCATGGGCTTACGCCCGAAATCAGTTACATCGCGCGCACAGCGCGCGCCATCTGCGGGGAGCCGAGGCAGTAGAGCTGGAAGCTTGCCGCAGATCGCGAAGCGGACGTCCTCGAAACCAGCAAGCCAAGCGCGACCGCCGTGCAATCCAATGCCAAGGGATCGAAGCCGGGCCGTTTTGATGTCGGCATCGCCCCATTCCTGCTAGCGCCACCAGATCCTCCGACGGAGTATTCGCGAAGGTATCGTCGCGAAGGGGCCAGCCCGCACAGCAGGTAAGTCCTGAAACAATCGAACGTGGGACGTTGACTTTGAAGAGCAATTTTTGGTTACTTTTTTGCTCTGGAAAAAAGTTACCCGCCATCAGCCTGCGCAGCAGGCGGGCGGAACGCCTTTGACTTGTCGAGGCCACCCTAGCGCCCGGCAGCATCAACCTCACCAGACTGCAACGCACAAAGCGCCCGGACGGCATCGCGGCGCAGCCGCCCCGCCAACCCGTACGCGCCGAACCAGCCAACCAGCCAACCAGCCAACCAGTCAGGCAACATTATTGTCCTGCCCCTGATCCGGGATGGGCTACCATGGCCGTTTTGTGGCAACCTGGGGCACATCCACCATGATCGAAACCGTCGTCTTCCCCGTCGCCGGCCTCGGCACGCGGTTTTTGCCCGCCACCAAGGCCATCCCCAAGGAGATGCTGCCGGTGGTGGACAAGCCGCTGATTCAGTACGCGGTAGAGGAAGCCGTGGCGGCCGGCGCCCGCCGGCTGGTGTTTGTCACCGGGCGGACCAAGAGCGCCATCGCCGATCATTTCGATACCGCATTCGAGCTCGAAACCGAGCTTGAGCAGCGCGACAAGCACGAACTGCTGGCTCTGGCGCAGGCCACCGTGCCTGAAGGCGTCGAGTGCCTGTATGTCCGACAGCGCCAGGCGCTGGGTCTGGGCCATGCCGTGCTGTGCGCCCGATCCCTGGTGCCGGGCGCCGCATTCGGGCTGATCCTCCCCGATGATCTGATCGACAACGGCAATGATCCGGTGCTGGCCCAGCTTGCCCGCCACCACGCCGAGACGGGCGCGTCGGTGGTCAGCGTCGAGGAAGTGGAGCGCGAGAAGACCCGCGCCTATGGCGTGGTCGCTACCGAGCCCTTTACCGGCCGCAGCGGCCGCATTCACGGCATGGTGGAAAAGCCCGAGCCGGCGGATGCGCCCTCGAACCTGGCCATTGTCGGGCGTTATGTTCTCCACTCGCGCATTTTCGAGCTGCTGGAGCATACCGCCCCGGATCATCGCGGCGAGATCCAGATCACCGATGCCATTGCCGCGCTGCTTGAAGAGCGGGCAGTCGACGCCTACCAGTTCGAGGGCCGGCACTACGACTGCGGCTCCAAGCTGGGCTTCTTGCAGGCCACCGTCGATCTGGGCCGCAAACACCCCGAGCTTGGAGACAGCTTTTCCGCCTGGCTCGATGACCGTTGAAACGCAAAGCAGCGAAGCGGCAAAGGACGCAAGGAAAGCGCCAAGTTAGAATGGAAAACATCAAAACCACGGAAGACACGGAATCACACGGAACGAGATGGAAAAAAAGGCCGATCCTTATCTGAAACAGCTCTTTTATTCCGTGCCATCCCTTGTCTTTCGCGGTGAGCGGTCTTTATCTTTTTTCGTCGCGGTCTCTGCTGCTTTGCGTTTTGAAGATTTTGCCCGGGCTTTCCCTGCACTCAATCAAGCGACTATTCGAGAAAATTATGCAACTGAATGAAATGCTGCCTCGCGTGCGCGAGGCCGTGGCCGAAGCCGGCAAGGCGGTCATGGCCGTCTATGACGACCCGGCTGCAATCGAGGTCATCGCCAAGGACGACAAGAGTCCGCTGACCGAAGCCGACCTAGCTGCCAATCGCATCCTCGTCGAGCACTTGCAGAAGATTGCGCCCGATACGCCGATTCTGTCGGAGGAGCTGACTCAGGCGCCATGGTCCGAGCGCCGGCACTGGCAGGAGTTGTGGGTCGTCGATCCGCTCGACGGCACGCGTGAATTCATCAAGCGCAACGGCGAGTTCACCGTCAACGTGGCGCTGGTGCGCAACCATCAGCCGGTGCTCGGTGTTGTCTACGCTCCGGCGCTGGATCGCTGGTACTTCGCGTCCGTTGACGACGGCGCCTGGCGCCAGGACGATGATCGCGAGCCGGTTGCGATCGCGGCCGGGCAGAAACAGTACGACCGCCCCTGGCAGGTTGTGGGCAGTCGTTCGCACAAGACCCGCGAGGTGGAGGACTTCGTCGCCCGCCTGGGCGCCGCCGAGTTCGTGGCCATGGGCAGCTCGCTCAAGCTGTGCCTGGTGGCCGACGGCGCGGCCGACATCTATCCGCGGTTGGGCCCGACCTGCGAATGGGATACCTGTGCTGCCCAGGCGGTGGTCGAAGCCGCCGGCGCGCAGGTGGTCAACGCCGAAACCGGCGAGCCGCTTACCTATAACGCCCGCGAAGAACTGCTCAACCCCTGGTTCATCGTCTGTCGTGAGCCGCGCGAAGAGTGGTTCGCGCCAAGGGCCTGACAGCGACTGCGCGAGCGCCAGGCGGCGTCCGATGGCGCTTGATACCCATGCAAAGCCGGGAAGAGCCGGACATCAGCCTGCGGTTGATTTGACGCTTTTATCAAGCGTGCGGGCCAGGCCGGCGACCACGCCGCCGATGTCCGACAGCTCGGCCGGCAGGATCAGCGTGTTGGTTTCTCGCGCCAGGTTGCCGAACTCCTCGACGTATTGTTCGGCGATGCGCAGGCTGACCGCCTCGCTGCCGCCGGGCTGGTTGATCGCCGTGGCGATGCGCTCCAGGCCGGTGGCGGTGGCCTCGGCAATCAGCCGGATCTCCTCCGAGCGCCCCCGGGCTTCGTTGATCTGTTTCTGCATGTCGCCCTCGGAGACGTTGATGGTCTCCTGTTTCATGCCCTGGGAGACGTTGATCTTGGCCTCGCGCGCGCCTTCGGACTCTGCCACCACCGCACGCCGTTCGCGCTCGGCGCGCATCTGCTTTTCCAGTGCGTCGCGGATGGTTTCGGGCAGGGTGATGTCGGCTACCTCATAGCGCAACACCTTGATGCCCCAGGGCTCGGAGGCTTCAGACAGTACCTCGACCACCTTTTCATTGATGATCACGCGCTCCTCGAAGCTCTTGTCGAGTTCGGTCTGCCCGATCACCGAGCGCAGCGTGGTCTGCGCAAGCTGAATGGCAGCATAGCGGTAATCCTCGATGCCGTAGGAGGCCAGGCGCGGGTCGATCACCTGCATGTAGACCACACCGTCGACGTGGATCTGGATGTTGTCGCGGGTCACGCAGGCCTGCTGCGGCACGTCGATCGCCTCTTCCTTGAGCGTGTGCTTGTAGGCGACCTTGTCGATGAATGGAATCATCAGATGAAAGCCGGCATCGAGCACGCTGTGGAAGCGGCCCAGGCGTTCGACCACGTAGGCCGAGCGTTGTGGCACGATCTGGGCGGTCTTGACCACCGCGATGATGACGATCAGCAGTATGATCAGGGAAAGAACGGTGGCGAAGTCCATTGTGGGTCCCTCTGCAATGGGGTTTGCGGGAAGCCGATCAGCTCGCTGTCTGATCGTGTGGATATTCAGGGCGGCTGGCCGATACCAGCAGCGTGATGCCGCGATGGCCGATGATCCAGGCGGTGTCTCCCTCCTGCAACTGGCCGTCCTCGCATTCAGCCTTCCAGTCGGCGCCGCTGAGCCGAACCCGGCCCACGCCGTTGGCAAAGCTTCGCGTGACCGTGACGCGCTCGCCGCGCGATGCGATCAGGTCCTGGTCGCCGTCCCAGCGATCGGACACGTTGCCGCGAAACCACACCTTGATGCGCTCGCGGGCGAACAGCAGGCTGCCCACCGACAGCACCGCGAAAGTAATCACCTGCTCGGGCAGGCTGGCGAGCAGGCCCAGGGCCGTGGCGATGCCGACAAGCATGGCGCCGGCGCCGAAAAAGATGGCGACAATGCCGGTCATGAAGAATTCGGACAGGACCAGCAGGGCCCCCAGAATCAGCCAGAACCAGGACTGCTCGATCATGTGGTGCTCCCTCTCGCCGGTAACGCCCGCCCCGGGGCGACACCGGATTATAGCCTGAACTCCGATCACAGGCCCCGACGCGCCTGTTCTGTGGCCGCCGGGATTATCCGCTCACGCAGCGGCGCGGATATTCCTTACAATCATTGTTTCCCTTGATGCTTGGGCCGCCAGGCCCGATCCCCCATGCCCCTGATTTCAATCCGCAAGCTCGATTTCAGCATCGGTGGCCCGCTGCTGCTGGAAAATGTGGCGTTCGATATCGAACCGAACGAGCGCATCGCTCTGGTGGGCCGCAACGGCGCGGGAAAATCCACGCTGCTCAAGCTGATTGCCGGCACCATCGAGCCCGATGACGGCGAGGTCATCGTCGCCGATGGCGCGCGCGTGGCAGCCTTGCAGCAGGATGTGCCCGATCAAGCCGAAGGCAGCGTCTTCGACCAGGTGGCCCAGGGGCTCGGGGATATCGGCGATCTGCTGGCCGAATTCCACCGTATCAGCCGCGGCGATTTCAACCCGGACGCGCTGGCGCGCGTGCAGGCGCGGCTCGATGCCACCGGGGGCTGGGACATGGACGGGCGGGTC
Organism: Wenzhouxiangella sp. YN1; assembly: GCF_056324145.1. NCBI lineage: Bacteria > Pseudomonadati > Pseudomonadota > Gammaproteobacteria > Chromatiales > Wenzhouxiangellaceae > Wenzhouxiangella > Wenzhouxiangella sp. YN1. Next base: position 66,361 of record NZ_JBJNIO010000136.1, on the reverse strand, counting down.
GAGCGCGTGCTGGACCAGCTCGGGCTCGATGGCGGGGCTGCATTTGCACAGCTGTCGGGCGGCATGAAGCGTCGTGTGCTGCTGGGCCGTGCGCTGGTGCAGCGGCCCGACGTGCTGTTGCTCGACGAGCCCACCAACCATCTCGATATCGAATCGATCGAGTGGCTGGAAACGTTTCTGAGGGAATTCCCCGGCAGCGTGGTCTTCGTCACCCATGATCGCCGCTTCCTGCAGACGCTGGCTACTCGCATCGTGGAAATCGATCGCGGTCAGGTCACCTCGTGGCCGGGCGACTGGCGGAATTACCTGCGACGGGCGGACGAGCGCGCTCATGCCGAAGCGCTGGAAAACCAGCGCTTCGACAAGAAGCTGGCCGAGGAAGAGGTCTGGATACGTCAGGGCATCAAGGCGCGCCGCACGCGCAACGAGGGCCGCGTGCGCGCGCTGGAAAAGATGCGCCGCGAGCGGTTGCAGCGCCGCGAGCGCCAGGGAAGCATCCAGATGCAGGCCGCCAGCGCGGGCCAGTCCGGGCGCAAGGTCATCGAGGCCAAAGGCGTTTCGTTTGCCTGGGAGGGCCGACCGATGGTTCGCGAGTTTTCGACGACCGTGTTCCGCGGTGATCGCATCGGCCTGATCGGGCCCAACGGCAGCGGCAAGTCGACCCTGCTCAAGCTGCTTCTCGGTCAGCTCGAGCCCCACTCGGGCAGCGTCACCCACGGCACCAATCTGGAAATTGCGTACTTCGATCAGCACCGTTCAGTGCTGCGCGACGACTGGTCGGCGGCCGAAAACGTGGCCGACGGCCGCGAGTTTGTCGAAATCAACGGCCGGCAGAAGCACGTCATCGGGTATCTGCAGGACTTCCTGTTCACGCCCGAGCGGGCGCGCTCGCCGATCAGCAAGCTGTCCGGAGGCGAGCGCAACCGCTTGCTGCTGGCCCGCCTGTTCGCCCGTCCGTCGAATCTGCTGGTCATGGACGAGCCGACCAATGACCTCGACGCCGAGACCCTCGAGCTGCTCGAAGAGCTGGTCGCCGACTATACCGGCACGCTGCTGCTGGTCAGCCATGACCGTGAATTTCTCGACAACGTGGTGACCGCCACTTTCGTGCTGGAAGGCGCCGGCCGGGTGGGCGAGTATGTCGGCGGCTACAGCGACTGGCTCAGACAGCGGCGCCCCGAACCGACAACGACTGCGCAGGACAAGCCAGCCCCGCCGGCCGTAGCCAGGCCGGAGCCGAAAAAGAGCAAGCCGGCCAGGCTCAGCTACAAGCTGGCTCGCGAACTCGAGCACTTGCCGGAGAAGGTCGAATCGCTGGAAGCGCGGATGGCCGACCTGACCGAGCGCATGAATGACCCTGAATTCTATCGCCAGGACGCCGAGGCCATCACTGGCCATACCGCTGAGGTGGAAGCGGTGCAGGCCGAGCTGGATGCCGCCTACAGCCGCTGGGAGGAGCTGGAAAGCCGGGCCGGATGATCTGCGTTACCGGCCCGGATCATGGTGAGCGTCCCGCCGGTTCAGATGCCGAAAATGCCGACGATGCCGATCACGATCAGATAGATTGCCACGATCAGATTGAGCAGCTTGGGCACGATCAGGATGGCAATGCCGGCGACCAGCGACAGGACGGGGATCAGTTCAAGGTGGATGGTCATGGCAGGAAAACCTTTGCTTTGAATTTGTTCACCGAGCCTATCAGAACCGGGCCGGCAATGACGGGCGGCTGCGGGGCACCGCGTTCGCCAGCTCAGCCGCGCAGGGCGCTGACGCGCTGTTCCAGATCGAAGACGTGCTCGTCCTGTTCGCCGAGCTCTCTGAGTGCGTGGGCCAGCTGCAGCAGGTACTCGAGATTGTCGCCGCTGGGGCCGCGCGCGCCGAGGATATGTGCCGCCATCTTTTCCGGCTCGTCGGGGCCGAGAAAAGCCGGGTTGTCATCGGCGGCGACGTAGAGGTTGCCGGCCACTGTTCGCGCGCTGTCGAGCAGGCTGATCTCCACGCGGTGACGCTCGTAGCCGTTCTTCTCGCGATGATCGAGATGCTCGAAGACCCGGTGTTCAACGCGGTAGGCCATGCCGCGGCAGATCTCGCCGGCAGCCGGCACCAGAGTTACTACCCGGCCCGGCGCGTCGGGCGTTCCCCGGTGGTCGTGCGAGCCTTGCCAGAAGCGTCGGGTCCATCCCGAGATTTCTGCCGGCTGGCGCTCCAGCCAGGGAAAATCCACCTTGTAGATCAGCGAACCGTAGCCAAAAACCCAGTCCGTCATGGCGAATCTCCGGTCGAGTCCATGCTGTCAGCAGCGATACCCCCAAGCCTGTGCCGGGCGACGGTTCGCGCAGGCGGCTCGAGCATGATTGACGAGTCCATCAATGGTTCGGCAGGGTGTTGATCAGCGTTTGCACCATGCAAGAGTATAGCGGAGAGGTGCGATGCAGTTGCCGTAACCGCTGTGCACACGGCGCTGCAGTGCGCTGCGTTTTGATCGTATGATGGCCTTTTCCACAAAGAAGAACCGTCATCATGCCGTCTTTCGATATCGTCTCCGAGGTTGATCATCACGAGCTGGCCAATGCCGTTGACCAGGCCAACCGTGAAGTTGCCACCCGCTTTGATTTCAAGGGCACGGATTCGGTGTTCGAACTCGACGGCAATCGGGTCACGCTCAAGACCGAGTCCGAGCTGCAGCTTGGCCAGATGCTCGACATGCTCTACGCAAAGCTTTCCAGGCGAGGCATCGATCTGGATGGTGTCGAGGCCGACGAGCCGGAAATCGGTGCGAAGAGTGCGAGCCGTCACGTGACCCTCGTCGAGGGCATCGATACGGCAATGGCAAAGAAGATGGTCAAACTCGTCAAACAGTCGAAGCTCAAGGTGCAAACGAGCATTCAGGGTGACCAGCTTCGCGTGACCGGCAAGAAGCGGGATGATCTGCAGGCGGTGATGACGCTGCTGCGCGAGGCCGAGCTCGGCCTGCCGCTGCAGTTCAAGAACCTGCGCGATTGAGCGTTTGCGCGCTCACTCCTCTTCGTCCCAGCCATAGTCGAAGGTGATCTCTTCATCGGCTTCGATGGTCTTGAGCGCATAGAGCTCATCGCCCCACCAGTCGGCGTTGGGTTCGGCGGCATGGTTGAGAAAGCGCATTTCATTGACGCCGTCGATGCCTTCCCAGTCGTTGCTGTCCTCATTCCAGACCCAGAGCACGTGCATGCCGTTATCGCGGGTGGCTGGGCCGACGTAGGTGCCGATGTATTCGTCTGCGTCGATGCGCCGACGCGCGAACAGCCCGTGACCGTGAATCGGTGAGGGCGCCACATAGGCCAGGCGATTGTTGTCGTAATTGTTGTCGTAATCGTCGTTGTATTCTTTTGTACTCATTCGCTGGCGGGTCGCAGGCGACCGTTCTCCGGGTCGAAGTGGATTTGCTGCTGTTGATCGAAGCGCGGCAGACCGCGTGCTGTCATGTCTTGCCTGATGCGTTCGGCCGCCTGCGGTCGCAGGGGGTAGATGTGCATCATGCGGCCGTCCTCGACCACGGTCCAGGCCAGCAGGCCGATATCGGGGTGCCGGTGGGCGGTGATGCCGTCGGGGTGCTGGCTGGGGCCGGCCGACTCGATCATGCTGGGGCCGTCGGGGTCGAACACCACCGGTGCTTCGGCCATGGCGCGCCAGTCGACGCCATGGGTGTCGAGCAGCGTGGTGAGGGTGCGCAACGAGCGCAGCCACAGGGTGTAGTCGCTGAGCTCGCCGGCGTACTGATCGAAGCTGATGAAGGTGATGTTCACGCTGGCAGATTCCGGCTCCCAGCGGGCTTCGAGTTCGGCCGGCAGCGTGTGGGCCTTTGCCCGGGTGTCGTCGACCAGAATCTGCTCGACCACCGGCCAGAAGCCGCCCAGTCCGACGCTGTCGAGCTGGACATGCTGCAGCGCAATCAGGTCGGCCAGGGTCAGTAGCTGGCCGTGCACGGTTTCCACGCCGCAGGCCTCGCTGAGTAGCGCGCGCGCCGGCGGATCGATGCCGGCGCGCTCGAACAGCTCCGCCTCCAGCGCGTTGCGCAGCTCCTGCGCATCGTCTTCGCTGCAGATCAGGGTCATGGGCAGGACAAGGAATTGTCCCTGAGGTGGCTGGCCCGGGGGCTGCAGTGCGGTGTGTGGCATCCTGCCCCGATAGGCGCCGATGGCGAGAATACGCGGCTCGAAGCCGCGTTCGCGCAGCGTCGTCGCGGCCAGTTCTTCCAGCGCCTGCCAGACGGGAAAGCCGGGCCGGATCACCTCGAATGGTTCGAACAGGCTGCCGCCGAGCACCAGCATTGCCCGGTCGACGGCGGCGACCACGCTTTGCAGGTCGGCGGCGAGGTGGCCGGCCAGCAGTTCGGCCTGGTGGCGCTCCAGGTATCGCTGCATGCCGCTGCCCGGTTTGATTTCCAGTCCGGCCAGCAGGCGGATATGATGCACGCTTTCACTCATGACGGAATGGCCTCTGGCGATGAATGACGAAATCGTGTGGCGGACCGAAGCCTTTGACGAGCTGGCGCTGAGCCGGATGTATACCATTCTGGCCGCGCGCATGGCGGTTTTCGTGGTCGAGCAGGACTGCCCCTATCAGGACATCGACGGGCTTGACGCGGCCGGTGTACATGTCAGCGCCTGGTCAGGTGACTCGATTCTGGCCTATGCTCGCGTGCTGCCGCCGGGCAAGCCGTTCGCCGAGCCGTCGATCGGGCGTGTTCTGACGATGCTCTCGGCGCGGCGCAGTGGTCTGGGCCGCGACCTGATGCGGCGCTGTCTCGAATTGACCGATCGCCGTTTTCGTGGGCAGGCCGTGCGAATTGCCGCCCAGCACTATCTGGAGGCGTTCTATTCCGGGCTGGGATTCGAAACCGTCAGCGCCCCTTATCTCGAGGACGGCATTCCCCACATTGAAATGCTTCGCCGCCCCGGCTCAGAACAGCGAGAAGGGTGATCTGTGGCCGCCACCGCCGCCACTGCGCCGCCGGCGTCGGCGCATGCGTGCCAGCAGGGCCTGCTCGCGCGCCTGCAGATAGTCGCCGCGATTGAGCTCGTCGGGGTCCATGCCGCGGCGCTCCGACTCGGAGGTTCGATAGGCCACAAAGTCACGGTAGGCGTCGATCTCCGGCTTGAGCTCGCGGGTCATCAGCTCGATCATGATGGCGTCGTCGAGAAAGCCCAGGCCGGGAATGTTGTCGGGAATCAGATCCTTGGGGTTGTTGAAGTAGCTCAGAGCGGCCAGCACGCGCTGGCGGCCCACTTCTTTCATGCCCCAGCCTTCGTCTTCGATCATGTCGATGAGAAGCCGCAGCGTGTCCAGGCGGCTGCGAACGAATTCACTGCTCTGCCCCTGGCTCGAGGCTTCGTCCAGAAGTTGGCGCGCGGCAGCAATGATCTGTTCAGGTTTCGTTGCTCGCGTGTTTTCCACGGCCTTGTTGGCCATATCGCGAAAGCGTTCGAGGTCCTTTTCGGAAAAATCGAGAGTGATTCTGAGGCTCATGGGGGGTCCCTAAGATTCCTTGCGACAGCGGTGGGCCGAACGCCATAGCCTAGAGCGCGCGGTGCTTGCAGTCAATGGCAACCGCGCTTCGGCGGGCTTCAAATTGCGGCAATGAACAGGCCGATGCAGCACAGCATGCCGCCCAGCCACATCAACGAACGCGCCAGGTGGATGTCGGCCAGGTAGCAAATGGCGTAGGCCAGTCGGAATGCGATGAAACCCACCGCCAGCGCATCGATCACCGCCTGGGTGCCATTGGCCAGGTGGGCGATCAGCACCGCGGCGGCAAACAGCGGTAACGCCTCATGCGTATTCTGCTGCGCCCACCAGGCACGTTTTCTGTAGCCGGTGGTGTTCTGATACCAGTCGCGCGGGCGGCGGTTGTTGAAGGACCGGTCACCGGCCTTGGCGACGCCGGCGAGCACCAGCGGCATCAGGCCGGCAATGAGTACGCACCAGAAGGCTATGGTCATGATCGGGCTCCCGAGATTGTGCTTCAGTCTACATGAACCGCCGTGGCGGTATCGTCGTCGAGGCCGTTGAGGCTGTCGTATTACCGCGTCGAGATTCGCTTGATTCTGTTCGGCCGTTCACGCCACTGCACTCGGGCGGCCATTTGCGGGGTCAGCTCGACGCTGCCGTCGGCCTTGATTCGCATCACCCGATCGATCCCGAGGGCCGCGGCAATTTCGCGCCATTCTCCATTGCCGGCCACCGCCAGCGCGGTGGCCGCCGCATCGGCCAGGCCGCCGTCTTCGGCAATCAGGCTGACCGAACTGACGGCATCGGCCGGGTAACCATCACGCGGATCGATGATATGGCCGTGGCGAATGCCGGCACCCTGGCGGTAGCGGCGATAGTTGCCGGAGGTGAACACGAACTCGCCGTCATGGACTTCCAGCACGGCAGCATGGTGGCCGCTGTGGCCGTCGGGGTGCTGCACCGCCGCTTGCCATGAGCGTCGACCACGTCGCCCGATGACGCCGAGGTCGCCGCCGGCGTTGACGATGGCGTGCTCGAGGCCGGATTCGGCCAGCAGCTTGAGCGCGCGCTCGACGGCGACGCCCTTGATATAGCCGCCGAAATCGAGCTGCACCGCACGATTGTCGCTGCACAGGCGGCCGTCGCGAATGTGCAGCTGGCGCATGCTCGGTGCGCGCGATACCAGGTCGGCAATGTCTGCTTCTGCCGGCGGCGGGCCGCGGGGCAGTTCGCTGGCATGGAACCCCCACAGTTCGAGCAGTCGACCGATTGCCGGGTTGAACAGGCCGCGGGAGCGACGCTCGAGCTCGCCGGCCCTCTTGATCACCGCGGCGACGTCTTCGGGCAGGTCGGCGCAGCGGCCCGCGGCAATGGCCTGATTGATCTGCACGAGCTGCCCGGGCTCCCAGGCGTGCCAGTCGCGATGCATGCGCTGTAGCTCACGATCCACACGGGCGACGGCCGGCCCGGAGTCCTGATCTGCCGGGAGCGTTATGCTGACCTCGGTGCCGAAAACCGCCAGGTGATGCTGCACCAGCTCGGGTGGTCGGCTGCATGCCAGCAGCAGGCCGGCCAACGTCAGCAGGGCAAGAGCGGTGCGCAACGGAGTTACCGGCGCTAGCGGAACCGCCCGGGCTGCCCGGGCACGCGATGCAGCCAGCCTGTCGTCATGGTCTTGTGCTCGCGCGCGTCGACGAAAAACAGTGTGGCTTCCAGCGACCACGGCAGCTGTTGCACTTCGCCGGCGGCCAGCTGCTCGAGCCGCTCCAGGCCGGCTCGGGTGGCGGTCATGGGAAGGTGCAGCACTTCGCGCCCGCGCGCTGAAACGTGCAGAGGGATTTCGTGCCGGCCGCGGGCCAGAGGGTCTTCATCGAGCAGAACCTTCAGCGAGACCGCGCTCAGCTCGAATGATTGGTCGTTGAGGTTGCGGATCGCCAGGTCGAGCGTGAGGCGTTCGGCTTGCAGCTCGAGCCGGCCGAGTGACACCAGCGGCGCTTCGCCCTTGATTTCGCGCACCCCGCCGGTACAGGCGCACACAATCAGGGAAAGCAGTGCCAGCTGCAGGCCGCGTAGATATGGCGTCCTGTGCGGTGCGGGTGCTTGCAATGGTCGGCTCATGGATGTCCCTTAGCGATGATGGTCCCTGGCGTGTCCGCGCAGCCGCTTGTCCGGTCTGTGTCGCTGTTTCGGATCCAGTGTCTGTTCAAACCGGTCGACCAGGCGGTTGACCGACCCGACCAGGAGGAACAGCGCCACTGAGGCGGCAATGAAATTCATGTAATGGCCGGCCAGGATCTCCTGGGAAGCCTCCGCAATCATGATGCCCCAGCTGATGTGATCCTGCAGCCCCAGACCGAGAAAACTGAGTACCACTTCGGCCTTGATGGCGGCAACGAAGACCAGGGACAGCTGCACCAGCAGCAGCGGCGTCAGGTGGGGCAGCACGTGCCGGAACAGTACTCGGGCAGGCCTGAGCCCGCTTGCCCGTGCGGCCAGAACGAATTCGCGCTGCCGCAGTCTGCGGGTTTCGGTGCGCACCAGGCGGGCTGTCAACGTCCAGAAACTCATCACCATGGCCAGATACACGGCGCCGGGCCAGCCTTGCATGGCATGGGCCATGGCGACAACGAACAGGTAGAAGGGCACCGCATCGACGGTGCCGATCAGCCAGGTCACCGCCTCGTCGATCAGGCGGCTGCGGGCGTATCCGGCCAGGCCACCGAGCACCGCACCTGAGGTGACGCTGACGATCGCCACCGAGATACCGACCCGGAATGCGGTCGCTGCACCGGCGAGCAGGCGTTCGAGCAGGTCCTGGCCCAGCCGGTTGGTGCCCAGCCAGTGCTGCGCAGAAGGCGGCTCGTACATGTTGCCGCTGATGGCGGCCCAATTGCCGCCCCACAACCCCAGCCATACGCCGGCAGCAAGCAGCAGGTAGCCGGTGACAATGACGAGAGCAACAGCAACGGCAAGGCGCTCGCCGCTTATTGGGTTGCGCGTCATGCTGCGCACGGCGTTCATGCTGCCCGAACCCTTGGGTCGAGCAGGCCGGTCAGCGTATCGGTGGCTACCAGAGCCAGCACAAACAGAATTGCCGACAGGCTGACCACGGCCATGAGCACTGGCTGGTCACCCGACATCATCGCTTTCCAGGTCAGGCTCCCAAGGCCTGGTATGCCGAAGTGAGTCTCGATGATCAGGCTTCCCGAGATCAGGATCAGGGGCGCGGCGACAAGAATGCGGGTAAGGATCGGTGGGGCGGCGGCCCGCAGCACAAAGCCGCTGAAGATGCGTCGGGCAGGCAGACCGCAGGCCAGGGCGGTGCGCACCGGAGCCTCGGTCAGCGTCTGCCGGAAGATGGCATGGAAAAAACGCAGGTTGTATCCCAGGCTGGCGGCAATCAGGCTCAGGCTGGGCACAGTGACATGATGGAGATAGCTCAGCGGGCCATGCACACGCCAGCCGCGAACCGGAAACCAGTCCAGCCAGACGCCGAAAATGGCCTGCATGCCTATGACGATGATGACCAGCGACAGGCTCATTCCGGCGGCAGCCAGCAGCGCGCAAAAGCGATCAAGGATGCTGCCGGGGCGCCAGGCGGCCACCAGTGCCAGCAGCAGGGCAAGCACGATGCCGACAACGAATCCCGGCAGCAGCAGCAGGATGGATACCACAGCGGTTCGAAGCAGGAGATGGCCGACCGGTTCGCCACTGGCAAAGCTGTGGCCGAGGTCCAGTCGTACCAGTTGGCCGAGGTAATCCGCGTAGCGCAACAGGAAAGAGCGATCCTGCCCGAGCTGGTGGCGGACCTGGGCAATCTGTTCAGCGGTGGGGTTGCGCCCCAGCTGCTCCCAGGCCGGGTCTGGTCCGAAATACACGACCAGGGTAAAGCTCAGCAGAGTAACGCCGAGAAGCAGCGTGACGCCGCTGGCCAGCCGCCGCACGAGGGTCCTTCCCGGCGTTTCGGGCGGCATCGTCAATGGTCGACGTCAGCGTCGACATCGACATCGACAAAGCGCAGGAAATAACCGCCCAGGATTTCCCGATCCGGCAGCATCCGCACGTGGCGCTTCCACAGGTGAAGGCGGGTGCGCGAAAGTGACCCGATGATGGCGCAATCGTCGATGATCATGCGGTTCATGCGCCTGTAAAGCGCCCGGCGATCGTCTCCGGCCGGCAGGGTGGCGGCCTTTTCGAACAGGCGGTCGTATTCGGGGTTGTTGTAGTTGCTGCTGTTGGCGCCGGGAGCGGCATTGGGGCCATAGAACAGCTGCAGTGCATATTGCGCATCCGGATAAGCAAGCGTCCAGCCCATCAGGAAAAGATCGAGCTGGCGGCCGCCGATGGCTCGTGCGTACTCGCCAAAGCTGGCGAAGCTCCGTGGTCTGAAATGATTGCCGGGGATGCCGACAGCCTGCATCCAGCCCCGGAACTGTTCGAACATCTGGCGCTGCTGGATGCTTGATTCCAGCCCGTAAACGAGCTCCGGCAACGCCTCATCTTGCCAGCCGGACGACTGCAGACGTTTGCGTGCCCGTTCCGGATGGTGGGCCAGAGAGTCACGTCTGGCTACGGGGTCATGCGCAGCCAGCAGCGGCGGAATCACGCCCGGAAAGGTTTCGCCCAGGCCGTGATAGAAGGTTTCGTTGCGCGCCGACCAGTCGAAGGCCTCACGCATGGCGCAGCGCAGCTCGCGGTTGCGGCGCTGGCGCTCGGGGTCGGGGTGATAACCGATGGCCGGGTTGCCCAGGTTGAACCCGTAGAACACGAAGCCGGCCTCCGGCGTGGCGCTACTGTAATAGCGCTTGCGCAGATCGGGTCGAAACCGGGGCGGGCTGCGGCTGTCGAGTACACGCTCGGCCATTTCCGGCGGCACCATGACCAGATCCACGCCGCGGCTTGAACGAAAGCTGCTCCAACGGGTTGTCGGCTCGGTAATGAAGTGAATCTCCAGGCGGTCGAGTAGTGGGTAGTCACGGCCATCGATCGCTTCCAGATCATATGCGGCGTGGCGTTCGGGATCATGGCCTTCAGCTGCCAGGTCGACTGCACCGCGGTCAAAGTGCGGGTTGGGCTGCAGCACCGCCATGGATTCATCAAAGCGTTCCAGTTTGAACGGACCCGAGCCCACCGGGTGCGTGCCGAAAGCTTCTCCGTAGTGTTCCACGGCCTCGCGCGGCACGATCGCCGCCAGTGCAGTGGCCAGCGTGTGGGTGAACTGTGGGTAGGGGCGTGTCAGCTCGATGACGACAGTGTGGCGTCCCTCCGTTCGCAGACCGGGCACGAGCTGGTCCGGGCTGCTCAGTGCTCGTTTCCCATCGAGGCCGACAATGCGGTCGCGCCACAGCCAGTCCCCGCGTGAACGCGTGACCGCCAGAAAGTGACGCTTGAGCGAATAGACGACGTCCTCGGCGATCACCGCACGCCCTTGCCCCTGAGGAAAGGCCGGGTCATCAATGAATCGCACATCAGTTCGCAGGTGAATGCGGTAGGTCAGGCCATCAGCGGAGATTTCGGGCAGATCCCGGGCCAGGTTGGGCGTGAGCTGATAGGGCCGCTGGAGATATTTGTAGCGATATAGCGTGTCGAAAAGATTGCTGGCCAGCGTGGCGGCATAGACGTTGTCGGCGTGGGCCGGATCCAGTGAACTCGGCGCGCCGTCGATTGCATGGCGATAGATTTTTGCCGGGGGCTGATCGTCCTGGCCGGCTGGCTGGCAGCCGCCGGCCAGGATGACGGCAAGTAGCAATATGGCCAGACGAATGAATGGCATCGAGCGGTCCTGAGTGGTTTTCCCAAATGGCCTGGTGGCAGCCGCTGCACCCGAACGCCGGGCCGGCTGCGCGCACAACATTAGCGGAGTCACGTCACCGGCCACAAGTGCGGCAGAAATATTTAGCAAAAGGAGTTGCAAATGACGCTGGTTGCCGATATTGTCATTCACCATTAATGGCAAACGACAGAAAAGGGGAAGCCAGTGAATGCGCAAACAGCCCAGGGCGCACTGCCGCAAGCCACTGCCGAATTCTGTACGTTCGCCGCTCACGGCATCCACGCCCTGGGGAGTCTGGATGACGACTTCGGGCAGGCCTTGCCCTGGTACGAGGCCTTGGTCCGGCCGCGCGGGGCCTACCGTGACTGGGCTCCGAGCGACTTCATAGATTTGCTGTATCGCGAGCGCTTGCCGGTGTATACCGACCTCGAGGTGTTCCAGCGCGTGGTGTCCTGGCAGCTGGAGCAGGGGCAGCCGATGCGCGTCAGCATCAATACGCACCCCGAGTCCCTGATCAATTCCCGATTTGTGCAGATGGTGCTGGACTGTCAGGGCCGTGCCCGCCAGCTGGAGCACTCGATCTGTCTGGAGCTGGTCGAGTTCGGGAGCAGCCGGGAAAAAAGCACCCTGGTCGCCAATGCGCAGCGCCTGCGTCAGGCAGGTGTTCTGGTTGCGCTGGATGACTTTGGCTGTCGCATCAACTGTTTTGACCTGTGTGCGGCCGGCATTGTCGATTTGCTCAAGGTTGATCGCGACGTGACCGGAGGCGTGCATCTGGACAGCAATCGCCGCGCCGTGGTCGACAGCATCGCGACCCTGGGCCGTGGCCTGGGGGCGCGAGTCATTGCCGAAGGGGTGGAGACGCCCGCGCAGGTGGAAGCGCTCAAGTCCCTGGGTATGCACTATGGCCAGGGCTATCACTTCCAGAAACCGCAAATACTGGAGATCTGAGATGGGTCAGGTTGTCGAGAAGACCGGCGCAACAGAAGACATCAACTGGCTGATGGAGGCGATGGCGCGGATGGTCAGGCCGGTCATTCGATTTGCCGTCGGCAGAGTCTCGTGTTCCGCGCTGGTCAACCTTGTTCGTGAAGTCTATGTGCAGGAAGCAAGGGCGCACCTCGAGAAGGAGTCGCCTGATCAGAGGGTGACGCGATCAGCCCTGGCCCTGCTTTGCGGTATGGACGGGCGGGCAATCAAGGCATACGAAGAAACACCCGAACGTCAGTACACCCCGCCGGATGTTTGTTCGGAGGCGGCCATTCTTGAAACCTGGGTTACCGACGAGGACTTCCAGAGTGCTGAACTGGGCGAGCCTGCTTCTTTGTTGGTGCATGGGCCGCACGGCACGTTCCAGAGACTGGTCAGCCGTGCCGCCGGCCGAGCCGTGACGCCGCAGACGGCGCTGGAGCGCTTGCTGGACGCAGGCAACGTGGAGCTGAACGAATCGGGAACCCACGTGCGATTGCTCGATCGGTCTTACATGCTGGTTCCACGGTCAAAGAAGTCGGCAATCGAGGCCGGCAGCTTTGCATTCAATCGGCTCGGGAGGGCGGTAGTCCACAACACGTCCGACACGGAAGATGGTCGCGCACCCTGGCTCCAGCAGGACCGATGGTCAATGCGCATCCCGGCCAGCCGTCTGGGGGTTCTGAGGCAGGAAATGCGCGAGCTCCTGCTCAAGCACATTCGCGAGGTGGAGAAACGCCTCGAAAAGGAAGAATCCGACCCGGCTCAGGATATCGATTGTTCCGTCGGCGTGGGTTGGTATTACTGGGAAGATGCTGATCGCCGCCCCCTTTGATTGCCATGAATAACACGCTGGGCACGTTGCCCAAAGGAGAGAGTCATGCTGCGTTTGATTCAAAAATCGGGAACGGGAATACAGAAGTCGGGTACAGGCATCGAACAGGATGAAGCCGGCGCATCGCTGATGCCGAAGCTCGCCTTGTTTGCGCTGTTTTTTTTGATGCTCCACGGACTGGCCTTTGCTCAGAGTGATGCGGGCATCACGCTCAGCCAGAGTGACTCCGGCCTTGTGGTATCACTTCACGACAGTAGTGGTGTCTATGTCGGCCAGGCTGAAAGCGTGGCCGACGGCTATTACATGGTCCCGCTGTATCGCGTGGTATCCAACGGGCATTTCGAACGCAACTTCGCAGCCGTGATCGCTGGCGCCGACCGCGCTGTCGCCGGAGAGGCCGGCTGCGGCGGCAACGACCTTGACTACCACGGTTCCGGTAGCGGCAAGGAAAGTCAGGGTGCAGACGCTTGTGAGCCCATTGCCAAGCACTACCATGGCTCGGGAAGCGGTTCGTCCGGTGAGCGTGTCGGTTGCGAATCCGCCAGCCTGCAGTATCACGGCTCGGGCAGCGGGTCCAGCAACAGCGGCCAGAGTGAATGCCAGCCGGTTGCGGGAGAGCCTCTCTATCATGGCTCGGGCAGTGGCTCTGCTGGCGATGCTGCTGCCTGTGCGCGAGCCTCACTGCAGTATCACGGCTCTGGCAGCGGCGGTGCCGGTGAGCAGGTCGGCGCATGCCGCGGCCTATCGCCATGGGGGGTTGCCGAGGTTGCAGTGGATGCCTCGGGCGCCAGCGTTGTCGTCAACCGCCTATCCGCTGCTGGTCTGGAAGAGCATGTTGTGGCGGCCCTGCCCGGTCGGCAAGAGGTGCCAACCGGCTTTTCAGCCAGCGACAGGACGGTATCGGCAGCCAGCGGCGCGATTGTCATCCCTTGACGCCAACAGCGCGGTGCAATCAGCCAAGATCTTCGTTTCCAATGGGCGCTTGAGTCGTCAGTCTTCCCCTTCCCGTTGACGACTCGTGCGTTGTTGGCCTGCCCCGGCTCTGCCGGGGCTTTTTTTGCCTGTTCCGGGCTGACGCGCCGATCAGAAGGGCTTGTACAGAGCCAGTGAAACGATGCCGAGAAACATGCACAGTGCCAGCAGATAAAGTCCGACCGAGCGCGTGTGCTGTCGGGCTCTGAAGGCCAGCACGCCGGTGAAGATGTAGGCGACCACCAGCAACAGCTTGGCGCCCAGCCACGACATCAGCGGCCATCCGACGATCATCCAGATGGTGATGCCGGAGGCCAGCAGTAGCGTATCGACGATGTGCGGCGCAATCTTCCAGACACGCTGTGTCAGCGGGCGGCGCAGCACCAGGCGGATGAAACCGCGCAGGGCAAAGCCGATGCCGCTGGTCAGCGCCAGCAGAATATGGATGTTCTTCAGCAGAGGGTAGTAGCTCATCGATCCGTTCGGGTCAAAAGTGCGCAGAGGATGCATTTTATGCGAATGTGCTCCCCGGTGGGCGCGGGCTATTCTCAATAGCCGGTGCTGCGGCGATAATGCCCGATCGAGCCATCGGTGCCGTCGATGGCGCAGTAGAAATCCCAGACAAGGCGCATCAGCATGAGTCACCGCGGCGCGGCAGGTTACGAAGAGGCGATTGATCGCGTCATCCAGCGCGTCGGCCGGCGGCTTGTCGTTGGCCTGCCGCTGGCGCTGGGCAAACCCAATCGTCTGGTCAATACGCTTTACCGGCGCGCCGTGCGGGACCCGGAGCTCGAGCTTGAAATCGTCACCGCGCTGTCCCTCGACCCGCCGGAGTCATCCCATTGGCTGGAAAAACGGCTGATGGATCCGATCGTGGAGCGTCTGTTCGGCAGTGATTATCCGCGCCTGGACTACGTCCGCGACCAGCGCGCCGGCCGCGTGCCCGAGAACATCCGGATCACGGAATTCTACTTCCAGTCCGGCGCGGCGCTGGGGTATCCAGCGATGCAACGTCACTATATATCCTCCAACTACACTCACGTTGCCCGCGATCTCATCGACCGCGGCATCAATGTGCTGCTGCAGCTGGTAGCCGGCCCGGAAGACGATCGCTACAGCCTGTCGTGCAACCCCGACGTCACGCTGGACGTTGTCAAGCGCCTGCACGACGAGGCCGACTGGCCCTGGATGGCAATAGCGCAGGTCCATCCTGATCTTCCTTTCCTGTACGGCGATGCCGTGGTAGCAGCGGACTATTTTGACGCCATCCTTGACGAGGATCCGCGACAGAGACTGTTCGCCGTGCCCCGCAATCGGGTGTCCCTGCAGGATCATGCCGTCGGGGTGCATGCCTCGCGGCTGCAGGCAGACGGCGGCACGCTGCAGATCGGCATCGGCTCGCTCAGTGACGCGCTGGTCAACGCCATGATTCATCGCCACCGCGACAATGCCGTTTATCGCCAGGTGGTTGCATCTCTCGATGCCCCGGGGGCCGGGTTCGAGCATCTGGACGCCTTCGGCGAGGGGCTTTACGGGGCCAGCGAGATGTTCATGGATGGTTTCATGCACCTCTATCGCGCCGGCATTCTTGCCCGCGAAGTATTCGACGATCTCGAGCTGCAGCAGCGAGTCAACGCCGGCGAGACCGTCGAGCAGGCAGGCAGCGGCGCCATCATGGACGGCGGCTTTTTTCTCGGCAGTGAGGCGTTCTATCGTTTTCTCCAGAATCTCGACGACGACGAGCGGCCGCGATTCCGGATGCACGGCGTCGGTCGCATCAATCAGCTCTATGGCGGATCGGAAGCGCTGGAAGTCGAGCAGCGCCGTCACGCCTGCTTCATCAACACCTGCATGATGGTCACGGCCACCGGGGCGGCGGTTTCCGATGGCCTGTCGGATCATCGGGTGGTTTCTGGCGTTGGCGGCCAGTACAACTTCGTCGCCATGGCGCACGCCATGCGCGACGGGCGCTCGGCGTTGATGGTGCGGGCAACGCGAACCGGCAGCGGCGGGCGCGTCGTGTCCAATATCGTCTGGGAATACCCGCACACCACCATTCCCCGCCACCTTCGCGATCTGGTGGTGACCGAGTACGGGGTGGCCGACTTGCGCGGCAAGACCGACGAGGAGTGCATCAAGCGGATGGTTGGCATCATGGACGCCCGCTTTCAGGATGGATTGGTCGAGCAGGCAAAGCAGGCCGGCAAGCTCGACCCCGACTGGCAGGTGCCGGCGGCGGCGCGCCGGAACACGCCGGGCAAGCTGGCAAGCGCGCTCGCAGACCATGGTCCACTGTTTCCCGATTACCCCTTCGGCAGCGACTTCACCCCGGTCGAGCAGCGCCTGATTCCCGCGCTCAAGCGCCTCAAACGCTTGTCCGGCAGCAAGCCGGCACTGCTGCGAGCGCTGTTGCGCGGGCGGCCCGACGACTACCCCGACGAGCTCGAGCGCCTGGGCCTGGCCGCACCCTCGTCACTGAAGGAGCGAATCCATGCCCGACTCGTTGCCGCAATGCTGGCAGAAAATTAAAGAACTCGGAATTGTGCCTCTGAGAGCCACTCGTTGATCACCCGTGTGGCGGCTTCCGGTCTTTGCATCCACGCGTAGTGGTCCGCTGTTTGTGCGTCCGCGTCGGACTCGATCACCCGCGTGGAGATATCGCATCCGCTGAGCTTGCCGATCAGCCAGTCAAGGGAGCCTTGCGGCACCAGCCAGTCGTCGGCCATGCGTAGCGTCAGCGTTGGCAGCTTCAGCTCGCTGAAGCGCGCCTCCAGGTCGATATCGAGGCCCCGTGGTCGATAGCGCCCGGAGCGGGCACTGCGTCCCCAGTCGGCCATCACGCCGCGCGCCTCGTTGCCGCCAAAGCCCACGCGCTTGCCGGGGTAGTAGCCAAACAGCGCGCCCAGGGCCGGAAAGGCGAACATGGTCGCCGCCATCATTGCCTGATGCCAGCCGGGAAAACTGCGCCAGTAGGGCGAGCCGCCGGCAAGAATGATCAGGCCACGGAGTCCCCGCGAGTCGGCGGCGGCGCTCATGCAGGTTAACTGCGCGCCCAGGCTGTGGCCGCCCAACAGGTAGCTGCCACCAGTGCGCTCGGCGACGGCGCTTCGGGCCAGGGCAATGTCGTTCAGAAGCTCGCGGTAGCCCCAGTCACACTGCCTCGAGGCGCGCATGCTCGACGAGCCGTTGCCGCGCCATTCATGGAGAAACACGGTGATGCCGATATTGGCCAGCGCACGGGCAAAGGGGATGAACAAGCGCGCGCTCAGACCCATTCCGGGCAGGAACAGCAGCGTTTGGCGCGGCTGCTCGGCGGCAACGTGGATCAGTTCGAATTGATGGCCGTCGGGGGTCTCGACGGGTACGACGGGTTGGTTGTGCGGCATAGCGACAAGTTGGGCGGCAGGAACGAGGGCATTGATTCGGCACGAGCAAGCGGTATGATATTATCATACTTTTGTCGCGTCAGGAGCACCAGCCATGAGCATGCACCGGAAAACCATCACGCTGACCGAGCAACAAGACGACTGGGTGAAAAGCCGGATTGAAAGCGGTCATTTTGGCAATGACAGTGAGTATATCCGCGATCTCATCCGAAGGGATCAGCAGGCCAAGGAACATCTTGCCATGCTCAGGCAGGCCCTCACTGAGGGTGAATCAAGCGGACAACCCAAACCGCTTGATCTATCCGCCATCAAGGCGGCCGGCCGCAAGCGAATGAAGACGGACTGAGTGAGTGCTCAAGCTCAACATCACACCGAAGGCGGAATCGGACCTCATCGGAATATGGATGTATACCTGTCAGGAGTGGGGTGCTGATCAGGCGGATGAATACCTGGATCAGTTGGAGAGGGGAATGAAACATCTTGTCGACCATCCGTCGCTTGGCACGAACTACGAGCACGTCCTCCCCGGATATCGCAGGTTGCAGGTCGAGCATCACGCTGTTTTCTATCAAGTCTTTCAGTCAAGCGTGCTCGTCGTTCGTGTGTTGCACGAGGACATGGATGCGCCTGAAAGGCTTCTGGATTAGAGCCCGCTATCTTTAATGGACCCACTAGCCAAGCGCTTCGATCAATTGCGCTACCTGCCGCTCGCTCGTGGCCCAGGAGCACACCAGGCGTGCCAGATCGTCGTGGCCGGGCCAGATGTGGAACCGGAACCCCCTGTCCTTGAGCGCGGTCAGTTTATCGGGCGCGGCCCGCATGAAGACTTCGTTGGACTCCACCGGCCAGTGGAGTGAGGCGCGTGGACTGGCTTCGATGCCTTGCGCCAGCGCGGCGGCGCGGCCATTGGCGGTGCCGGCCAGCTGCAGCCAGAGATCATCTTCGAGCATGGCCAGCAACTGGGCCGAAACGTAGCGCATTTTCGAGAGCAGATGGCCGGCGCGCTTGCGCCTTCGCTGCATGCCTTCCAGCCATTCTGGATGCCCGAACACGATGATCGCTTCGGCGGCCAAGGCCCCGTTCTTGGTCACGCCGAAGCTGAGTACGTCCACGCCGGCCTTCCAGGTGATTTCGGCCGGATGGCAGCCGAGGTGGTGCACCGCGTTGGCAAAGCGCGCACCATCCATGTGCAGATGCAGCCCGCGCTCATGCGTGGCTGCGGCAATGTCGCGGATGGACTCGGGCCGGTAGACCGTGCCGCATTCCGTCGCCTGGGTGATCGACACCACCGCAGGCTTGACGTTGTGGACGCCGTGAGCGCCGGCGCGGTCAATTGCGGCCGCCACCGCTGCTGGGTTGAGCCTGCCGTTGTCGCCCGGTAGCGGCATCAGTTTGGCGCCGGCCGAGAAGAACTCCGGCGCGCCGTTTTCGTCGTTGTGGATATGCGCGAGCTCATGACACAGCACCGCGCCCCAGGGCGGGCTCAGTTCGGCGATGGCTACGCTGTTGGCCGCTGTGCCGGTGGCAATCGGCAGCACGTGACAATCGATATCGAAAACTTCGGAGAAGCGCTGATCCAGCTGCTGGCTGTAACGATCGTTGGCGTAGGCGGTGGCGAAGCCCTGGTTGGCTTGCGAAATCGCCTCGATCATCGCCGGATGCGCCGGCGCCTCGTTGTCGCTTGTGAAATTCATTGCTCAGTTAGCTGGTTCGCTGGTTGGCTAGTTGGCTAGTTGGCTAGTTGGCTAGTTGGCTAGTTGTGCTCGGATCAGCTCTGCGTCATTTGCATTATGCCAGCCTCACCGCAAAATCATTGCTAACCAGCTAACCAGCTAACCAGCTAACCAGCTAACCAGCTAACCAGCTAACCAGCTAACCAGCTAACCAGCTAACCAGCTAACCAGCTAACCAGCTAACCAGCAAACCAGCAAACCAGCAAACCAGCAAACCAGCAAACCAGCAAACCAGCAAACCAGCAAACCAGCAAACCAGCAAACCAGCAAACCAGCAAACAAACTCCCCGCCGAATTCCCGACAATATCCCCGATGAGCGAAATCCCTACTTTCGATCCCGAATCCGTCATGCAACGTGATGTCGGCTGGCTCAAGCGCCGGCATCGCCAGCTTGTCCGCTTCCGCGGCCCGGCGGATAAGCGCCAGCGGCTGATCATGGAATACGAGAAGCGTCTGCAGGGCTCTACCGCGCGGCGTGAGCAGCGGGCCGAGGCGCGACCGGATACAGGCGAAGCGCCGGATCTGCCGATCTCGGCCCATGCCGACCGGATCGTGGAGGCGATTCGTGAAAATCAGGTGGTGATCGTTGCCGGCGAGACCGGTTCGGGCAAATCCACTCAGCTGCCCAGGCTGTGTCTGGAGGCCGGTCGCGGCGTGCGCGGGCTGGTGGGCTGTACCCAGCCCCGGCGGATCGCCGCGCGTTCGGTAGCGCGCCGCGTGGCCGAGGAATTGGGCACCGAGCTCGGTCAGGCGGTCGGTTTTCAGGTCCGCTTCACCGATCGGGTCTCCGAGCAGAGCTACATCAAGTTTATGACCGACGGCATTCTGCTGGCCGAGATTCATCACAATCGCCTGCTCGATGCCTACGACACCCTCATCATCGACGAGGCCCACGAGCGCAGCCTCAATATCGACTTCCTGCTCGGCTACCTCAAGCGCCTGACGCGGCGGCGGCCCGACCTCAAGATCATCATCACCTCGGCGACCATCGACACCGAACGCTTCGCCGAGCACTTTGACGATGCGCCGGTGATCACGGTCGAAGGCCGCGGCTACCCGGTCGATATTCAGTATCAGGATGCGGCCGAGGGCGAGAGCCTGCCCCAGCAGGTGCAGCGGGCGGTCCAGACGGTCAGCCGCATCGATTCGCGCGGCGATATTCTGGTGTTTCTGCCCGGCGAGCGCGAAATCTTCCAGGCCGCGCGCGCCCTCAAGCGCGCCAACCTGTCGCATACCGAGGTGCTGCCGCTGTATGCGCGCCTGCCGGCCGGCCAGCAGGATCGCATCTTCAAACGCGGCGCCGGGCGCCGGATCGTGCTCGCTACCAACGTGGCGGAAACCTCGTTGACCGTTCCCGGTATCCGTTTTGTGATCGATTCGGGTCTGGCCCGGATTTCGCGCTATGCGGCTCATTCCAAAGTGCTTCGGTTGCCGGTCGAGCCGGTCTCCCAGGCCTCCTGCAATCAGCGCGCCGGGCGCTGCGGGCGGGTCGCGCCGGGCACCTGCATCCGCCTGTTCGACGAGGCCGACTTTCTCGCCCGACCAGAGTTCACCGAGCCGGAAATCCAGCGCGCCGGCCTGGTCGGCGTGCTGCTTGAGATGTTGGCCCTGGGCCTGGGTGATCCTGAAGACTTTCCGTTCATCGACGCCCCGCCCAGGCGCCTGATTGCCGAAGCGCGTCAGGCGCTGCTGGAGCTGGGCGCCGTCGACCAGGATCAGGCTGGTCAGGCTCAGCGCCTGAGCCGGCTGGGCCGTCAGCTTGCTCGCCTGCCGGTGGATGCGCGTCACGGCCGCATGCTGATCGAGGCCGAGCGCCGCGGCGCCCTGGCCGAAGTACTGGTGCTTGTGGCCGGGCTGTCGGTGGCTGACGTGCGCGATCGACCGCTGGACCAGCAGCAGGCCGCCGATCAGGCGCATCAGCAGTTTGTCGTTCAGGGCTCGGACTTTCTCACCCTGTTGAAGCTCTGGCAGTGGTGGCAGCAGGCGCGCTCGGAAAACTCTCGCAGCCAGGCCGACAACCTGGCCAGAAAGCACTTTCTGGCGCCGCAGCGCCTGCACGAGTGGGGGCAGCTTCACGGCCAGCTCAGGCAGATCGCGCGTGAGGAGCGCTGGCGGCCTGGCAAGGTCGGCGCCGCCGAGCCGGAGGCGGTGCATCGCAGTTTGCTTGCCGGCCTGCTGGGCCTGGTCGGTCAGCATCAGGAAGCCGGTGAATACCAGGGCGCGCGCGGCCACAAGTTCCGCATCTTCCCCGGCTCCGTGCTGGCGAAGCGCAATCCTGGCTGGATCATGGCGGCCGAGCTGGTGGAAACTGCCCGCCCGTATGCCCGCATGGCCGCACCGGTGCAGCCCCGCTGGCTGGAAGAGCAGGGCGCCCATCTGCTCAAGCACCGGGTGTTCGACCCGTATTGGGACAAGCGCTCCGGGCGGGTGATGGGTTATGAACAGGTCAGTCTGCATGGCCTGGTTCTGGTCGAGAAACGGCGCACGCACTATGGCCCGCACGACCCGGAAACGGCGCGCGCGGTGTTCATCCGCCACGCCCTGGTGCGCGGCGAGATGCATTCCCGCGCCGGATTTCTCAAGCGCAACGCGGCCCTCAGGCGCGAGCTGGCCGAACACGAGCACAAACGCCGCCGGCGCGACGTGCTGGCCGCCGAAGCCGAGCTGGAAGTGTTTTTCTCCGCGCAACTGCCGGCCGACATATATACAACCAAAGCCTTTGCGCGCTGGTACGAGCGGCTCGACGAAAGCCAGCGCCAGCAGCTGCTCTACGATCGCGCCACGCTCTTGCGCGACGAAGCACCGCTGGCCGGGCAGGAGGCCTTCCCCGAGCACCTGCCGATCGGACCGGAGCGCTTTCGCCTGAACTACCACTTTGATCCCGCCAGCGAGCGCGACGGCGTCACGCTGGATTGCCCGCTGCATCTGCTCAATCGGCTTGATGCCGGGCGGCTGCAGTGGCTGGTGCCGGGGCTGCTCGAAGAAAAGGTTACCGCCCTGATCGCCAGCCTGCCCAAGTCGAAGCGGCGCTCGCTGGTGCCGGCAGCCGAATACGCCCGCGCGGCAATCGAGGCCCTGGGTGAGCCCGACGGGCCCTTGCTCGAGCGGCTGGCCGAGCAGCTGGCGCGGATGTCGGGCATGCACGTCGACCCGGGCGAATTCAAGCTCGACAAGCTGCCGAGATACCTGCATTTTCTGGTGCGCGTGCGTGGTGAGGGCGGCAAGGTGCTGGGCGAAAGCCGCGACCTGGGTGAATTGATCGATCGCTTCAGCGATCGGGCCCGGCGCGAGTTCATGGAGCGCCAGGCCGGGCAGTGGCAGCAGGATGGCTTGACGCCGTCGGACTTTCCCGAGCTGCCGGAAATCATCACCACCCGCGGCGGTCACCGCGCCTGGCCGGCGCTGGTCGACCAGGAAACCCGCGCCGGCGTCCGATTGTTTGACAGCGAAGACGAAGCGCAGCTCGCCCACCACGACGGCCTGCTGGTGCTGCTGCGCGAAGCCCTCGCTGACAAATGGAAGTACCTGCAGAAGAACCACGGTCTCTCGCGCGAGGCCCAGCTGGCCTGGACGCGGGTGGAGAGTCTGGGCGACTTCGCCGAAGCGCTGCGAAACCTGGCTCTGCGCAGCTTTCTCGATTACACCGGGTCGGTACGCGACCCGGCGGCCTTTGATCGGCTGGTCGCGGCCGCCCGTCAGGAACTGCTTGGCAAATACGCTGAGCTGGCAAAAACTGCCGATCAGTGTCTTGGGAAGTGGCACGCCCTGTCGATGTGGCTTGGCAGCCTGGAACAGGCCGTGCCGGCTGCAGTGGCCGACATGCGCAGCCAGCTCGACGATTTGATGTACGCCGGATTTCCGGCCGATATCGATGCCGAACGACTGGCCCACTATCCGCGCTACCTGGCGGCGATGGAACAACGCCTGGAAGCGCTGGAGCTCGACCCGGTGCGTGATCGCCAGCGCATGGACCAGGTTGCCCCGTGGTGGCAGCGCTACCTCGAACGGCTGGCCGAAGGCTGGTACACGCCCGCGCTCGATCGCTACCGCTGGCTGGTGGAGGAGTACCGCGTGCAGATTTTCGCACAGGAGTTGGGCACGGCAGAAAGGACCTCAAGCAAGCGCCTGGCCGATGCGTGGTCTGAATGTGAGTTGGAGGCAAGGCAGAATGCGTGATATATTTCTCAAATAATGCCGGAAAGGCCTGAATTAACGGAACTTTCATGCTTTGACGATGGTCTCGTTTCATCAAGGGGCGCTACAATGTGGACAGCCAGCTATCAGCAGGGAAACTCGAGAGTGAATGGAATGAAAGCCCGAATTGGATTTATTGCAGCGGTGTTGCTTGCAGGCGCCATGACGACTGGTGCACACGCCGATGGTCAAGGCCGCGATGCAACAACCCTCATGTTTGACATTGACGCGCCTGTACCGCTAACAGTGCCGATCATTGTGCGCCAGGGGTCGAGTGATTCCTCGCTCAATTACAGTCCGAATGCTGGCGTGGTCGAGTTTTCGATTGGCGAGCTAGCTGCGATCAGCGGTGATCGGATAGCTTACGATGAGCCTATATTCTGTTTTGCTGACACTGACAGCTCACATTCTCGCCCTGCAGTGAAAGTGACCGATCCGAATGGCCATGTCATTGTTGAAGGCGCTGCCACTGGTGAGTCGCTTCGCTACTTTCCCTTCCTCAAGGTGCTCTCATTCTCGCCTGGCACATCGTCTTATTGCTTTTACAAGAATAATGGGGATGATTTCGGCTTGTTCGGTCAGCAGTCGGGCCAAGACGGGACAGATAACTGCAATGACTGTATTTGGGCTGATCGCTTTTCATCCTTCTCCGACGTTGAAGTCACGTACGAACAATTGCCCAGCCAGGTCACCGTTGGCGATGAGATTACCTATCGGTTGAAGATCGAGAACAAAGGCAACGGTGACGCCAGTGAGCTGGCTCTGCAGGAAGTGTTTCCGGCCAACCAGAGCGTCTATGGCGCGGTGCTCAGCGAAGGCAGCTGGACGTGTTTTTCGAGCGATGGGGGCAGCTATTGCCCGGAACCCAGCTCCGGCCAAGGATCATTGCGTTTTCCGGATTTGAGCTTGCCGGCTTACAAGACATTGACCTTCGAGATTACACGGACGGTTGCTGCCGACGAGCCGCTGACGGTCGGGACGATTGATCTGCACGCGGCAGTGCTGGATTATGGTACGGCCGTGCCACGTTTTGATACCGCGCAGGAACCGCTGGCAGTCGTTGGTAAGCCGACAGCGCTGCATTTCCACCAGCAGCCTACTGATACGGAACAGGGCGATCCCTTTGATCCGCCGCTTGTTATTCATGTCCACGATGGCAACGGCAACCTGGTCACGACCGACAGCTCGAGCGTCATCAGCTTGCGCTTGGTGGCCAACGGGCAACCAATGCCTCAGGAACTGGCTGCGATGACTGTCGATCAGGGTGTGGCGGATTTTTCTGGCTCAAACGGGGTTGAACTGCCCGGTAATCTGAACCCGGGCACCGACTATTACCTGCGCGCTGACGCTATCAACCCATTATTTGTTATTCCGGGGAAGGGAAGCGACACTTTTGCCGTGACCGCCGCTACCCCGTAAAATTGCATCGCGGCGCGGATACGGGCACCGCCCGCTTCCGTGCCCGTGGACTGGATGGCCACTGATCGTGCACGCGCTCAAGGCATGGTTGAGTTCATATGCCCGTCGCGCTGGTGCTGGCGACGGTCGCGATTGGATCGACCGCGTTCTTGCGCTCATCGAGCCCGAGCATAATACCGATCCTGCAGCCCCGACAGCTGCTGAAATCCTGACTGCCCTCGAGGCGCTTGAGCGCCTCTCGCCCGACTGGCCCACCGTTATTGCGACCGTGCTATGGCCGGGGGTTGCAGCGAGTGGCCACAAGTCCTGCGACCTCGGCGATTCAGCGCTGACCGCTGCGGTTGACAACTTGCTCGATCAGCTCGGCACCCTGCAGCATTTTGGCCGCACCTACCTGCCCGACGATCAGACCCGCGCCGAAGGCTTGCGCCAGCTGCTGATGGCGCTGGTGGCCGACGTGCGTGTGGTGGTGATCGCGCTGGCCTGGCAGATTGCGCGATTGCATGCCGCGCGCGACGCTGACGAGGCCGCGCAGCGGCAAATTGCGCGCGAAACGCAGATGATCCACGCGCCCTTGGCCAATCGCCTGGGGATATGGCAGTTCAAGTGGGAGCTCGAGGACCTGGCCTTCCGCTATCTCGAGCCCGAAGCCTACCGCAGTATCAGCCGCATGGTGGCCGAAAGGCGCGCTGATCGTGAAGCCTTCATCGACGAGTTCATGGAACGCCTGCGTGCGCTGCTCGCGGCCTCGGAGATGGACGGAGAGGTCAGCGGCCGGGTCAAGCACATCTACTCCATCTGGCGCAAGATGCAGCGCAAGGGCCTGGACTTCCATGAGCTGTTCGATGTGCGCGCCGTGCGCGTGCTGGTCGATACCGTCGAACAGTGCTACGCCGTGCTGGGGCTGGTGCACACGCGCTGGCAGCCCGTGCCGAGCGAGTTCGATGACTACATCACCAACCCCAAGGCCAACCTGTATCAGTCGCTGCACACGGCCGTGAACACCAGCAGCGGCCGGGTCGTGGAAGTGCAGATTCGCACGCACGACATGCATCGCCATGCCGAGCTGGGCGTGGCCGCCCACTGGCGCTACAAGGAAGGCGGTGCGCGTGATGAGGCGATGGAAAGGCGCATCGGCGCGATGCGCCAGCTGCTTGAAGGTCAGGGCAGCGAGGATGATGACGAGGCCCTGCTCGAGGGTTTCAGCAATCTCACCACCGAGGATCGAGTCTACGTTCTGACTCCGGCCGGAGAAGTGCGCGATCTCTCCGCCGGAGCAACGCCGCTGGATTTTGCCTACCTGATCCATACCGAGATCGGGCATCGCTGCCGCGGCGCCAAGGTCAATGGCCGCATCGTGCCGCTGACCTATTGCCTGCGCAACGGCGATCGCGTCGAGATTCTGACCGCGAAAGAGCCGCGCCCTTCCCGCGATTGGCTGATTCCGGACCTGGGCTACATTGGCACGGCGCGGGCGCGCTCCAAGGTTCGCCACTGGTTCCGGCAGGCCAACCAGGAGGAAAACCTGGCGGCCGGACGGCAGGCGCTCGAAAGCGAGTTCCGCCGCCTGGACCTGGAACCCGGCGAAGCGGCTCGCGTGAAAGGCAAATTCAACGCCACCCGTATCGAAGAACTGTATGTCAGCGTTGGTGCCGGCGATGTGACGGCAACCCAGGTTGCCCGGGCAGTCGAGCGTCTCCACGAGCGTGAACGCAGGGAACGCAAGGGCATACCGCTGCAGCGCGAGCCGGTGGCGCGCGGCGATGACGACGATGTGCGTATCGAAGGCGTCGGCAGCCTGATCCACCAGATGGCGCGCTGCTGTCAGCCGGTTCCCGGCGACGATATTGCTGGCTACATCACCCGCGGGCGGGGCGTGAGCATCCACCGGCAGGATTGTCGGCAGTTCCTCACGCTGCAGGGCGAGCAGCCCGAGCGCGTGCTCGAAGTGCAGTGGACCCGCCGGCTGCGCAATCGCTATCCGTCACGGATTGTCGTCCACGCCTGGGATCGTCGTGAACTGATCAAGGACATCGGCACCCTGCTGGCCGCCGAGAAAGTCAACGTCACCGGCATGAACGCCCAGCACGCCGAGACCAGCGACGAAGTGGATATCAGACTGACCGTTCAGGTCGAAGACTTCGACCAGCTCACCACTTTGCTCAACCGCCTGCAGACCATTCCCAGCGTCACCGACGCCCGCCGGCTTCGTTAGTGGGAAAATCCTGTAAACGCCAAGACGCCAAGACGCCAAGACGCGAAGTAAAAACCGTGGTTAACTTTGTTTATTTTTTCCTGGCGTCTTTGCGTTTCAAAGGTTTTTCCGATCCCCGGCGCCCATCAGCTCGACGATTGCCCGCCTGGCGGCATCAAAGCTGAAGTGCTTTTCGACGTTGGCCAGGCCGCCGTCGGAAAGCTTCATCCACAGCGCCTCGTCGTTGTAGGCGCGCACCACGGCTGCGGCAAAAGCCTCGGTGGTGTCGGCAATGAGCACGTCTTCGCCGTGTTCCAGATACATGCCTTCGGCGGCGCAGGTGGTGGCCACCACCGGCAGGCCCCAGGCCATGGCCTGGTTGACCTTGCCTTTCACGCCGGCGCCATAACGTAGCGGCGCGATCGACAGCCGGCTGGTCTCCAGGTAAGGCGTGAGGTCGGCCACGTAACCGTGCATGATCACGCCGTCGCTTCGGCGCTCGCGCAGCCCCTCGGGCATGCGGCTGCCGATGATGTGCAGCCGCGCCTCGGGTATGCGGCGCCGGACCAGCGGCATGATTTCCTCGATCAGCCACTCGGCGGCATCAAGGTTGGGTGGATGCTGAAAGCCGCCTACAAAGACCAGGTCGCGTCGCTCGGCCCAGCCGCAGCGGCGGCCGTGAATGCGATGAATGTTCGAAAGCACGCGGACATGCGCTTCGGGTTCGAGCTGTTGCAGAAGGGTCTGCTCGACTGGGCTGACCACCAGCGTGGCGTCGGCCTGCCTGATCAGCGCCAGCTCGGCTGCCCGGGTCTTGCGCGCCATGCGCGCGGCCTGGTCGTCGCCGGCAATTTCGGCCATGCGCTCCTCGCGCAGAAAATGCAGGTCGACGGTGTCGAAGGCCAGCGCCGCGTTGGGGCAGTGGCGCTTGATGCTTGGCAGCAGAGGGCTGAGCACATAGTGCCGGCTGACGATCACTTGATCCAGGCGTGGGCCGTGCTCGGCCAGCCAGTCGTCGATGCTCGTGGCCCAGGGGTGGTGCAGCACTTCGATGCCGATTATCTGCAGCTCGCGTGTGTAGCGCGCCACCCAGGCGAGATTTTCCGGCATGAAGCTGACCCGGTAACCCAGGTCGCGGAGGATGGTGAGCATGGCGACCATGCGCATCGATCCGGAATCCTTGTCGGGCTCGGGCGTGGTCGCGTCGATGACCAGAACGTGGCCGCGGTTGCGGTGATGACGCGCCCGATCAACGGCCTCGACCGCTTCGGGGCCAGGGACTGGCGCGGGTTGTTGTTTCAGCTGCGGTCGCCAGCGTTCCAGGAATTTCTCGCGGTTGATCGCCTGATAGCGCTTGGTGCCCGAGGACTCGTCGGTGCCCGAACTGATGCCTTCGTGATGGACGATGGTGCAGGCAGGCTGGTAGATCACCCGCAGGCCCTCCTCGCGCACACGGAAGCACAGGTCGGTGTCTTCGTAGTACGCCGGCGTGTAGTGTTTGTCGAAGCCGCCCAGTCGTTCGAACAGTTCACGCTCGATACCCAGGCAGGCGCCCGAGACGTAGTCGGCCTCGCAGGCGAAGCTGTATTCGGGGCGTTCGGGCTGGTCGCCGCGGCCGTAGTTCCAGCCCGAGCCGTCGCTGAATATAATGCCGCCGGCTTCTTGCAGGCGCCCGTCGGGGTAGACCAGGCGCGCGCCGACAATGCCGACGTCGGGAAACGCAGAAAAGGTATCTACCAGGGCTTCGAGCCAGCCGGAGGTGACCGTCGTGTCGTTGTTGAGAAATACCAGATACTGCCCGCGAGCGCTCTCGGCACCGGCGTTGCAGCTGGCGATGAAGCCGCTGTTGGTGTCGTTGCGCAGTACTCTCAGACCGCGGCACTGGGCCAGATAGTCGGCGGTGCCATCGCTGGAGCAGTCGTCCACGACGATCACCTCGCAGGCGTGCCGACCGGCGCGATCGGCCAGTGAATTGAGGCAGGCCGAGGTGTAGTGCACCTTGTTGAAAACCGGCACGATGATGCTGACCAGGGGATCATCTGCCGACTCGAACGAGACCGGATACAGTTCCTCGACCGGTGGTTCGACCGTTTCGATCGCAGTCGGCGGCTGCGCGCCCGGGTGAATGCCCTGTTGCATCAGTTCCAGCGTGCCGCGCGCGCCGTAAAGCCGCAGATTGTGAACCAGCCTCGCCAGCAGGCGCGGCCAGCGCAATGGGTTGTAGACGCGCCGGCGCAGCGCATTGGCAGCTACGCGATTGACCACGCGCATCGGTCGGGTGATGCGCCAGGAGCGGCTGGCGAAGATGGTCTGGAGTTCTCGATCCAGATGGTCGATCCGCGCCTCGGCACTGCTGCGGACCTGCTCCAGTTCGGCTTCGCTGCGTTCGATGGTTTCGGCAACTTGCCGTTTGTGGCTTTCCACCTCACCTTCAAGCTTCCTGGCCCACTGCGTGCGCTCGTTGGCCAGCCGCTCCTGCTTGCGGGCCCAATCGGCCCGGCTCTGCAGCTCATCGTCGAGCGTCTCGACCCGGGCGCGCAGCGCCGTGTGCTCATGCCGGAGATCGGCCAGCTCGGCGGCGCGGGCGGCGGCTTGCATCTCGATGCCGGAGCTGGTGGCCGCAGCCCGCAGCCCGACCTGACGCCGGGGCGCGAGGTCATTGATGGAAATCAGCGCCTTGGTCACCGGGGGCTCTTTCGGCAGGTTTTTGCGCAGCGCGGTCAGCTGCTCGGGGTTTTCTGCCAGCGATCGGATCGTTTGCGTCAGGGCTTGCGCATTCGGCTCGAACAGCAGGCCGTCGACCTCGTGGCTGATCCGTTCGATGAAGCTGCCGGTACGCGTGGCCAGCGGCACCAGGCCAAGGGCACGGGTCTCGCTGAGCACATAGTTCCAGGTTTCGGCTACCGTGGATAAAAACAGCGCGGCCTGAGCGCCGATTCTCGCCAGGTGTACTGGGAGGTCTTCGTGGCGGTAGTCGAGCACGATGTCGACATCGGGCCGGCCGAAAAAGCGCATGCCGTGGCGGCCGCAGCCCAGCAGGGTGATGCGGGCGTGGTCGCGCAGTTCATCGAGCGCCGCTTCGAGCAGGCCCAGCCCCTTGCCGGGCGACAGGCGCCCGACGACGACCAGGTTGAGCCGTCCGTCGGGCAGGGTCCGCGGTGCGACAGCGGGCGTGTCGGCCGGCCAGCCGGCGAAGCCGTGAGGAATGATTTGCGCCTTTGCCAGCGGATCGTCCACCAGGCGGCGCCAGCGCTCGAGCACCTGTTCGGTCGGAGCCGCCAGAGCCACATCGCTTTTCGCCACGGCTTCCAGCCAGGCGGTGGTCAGGTCCTGCCAGGGGGCGACGCGCCGTTCGACAAACAGAAAGCCATCGCCGGAAGCGGCAATTGCCGCTTCGAGATCAATGGCACCCTCGGCGGTGATCCAGGCGAAGGGATCGTGATCGAGCGCCGGCCATGCGGGATAGTAGTCGTGCAGCATCTGGATGGTCGGCAGGCCGGTGGCCAGCGCATCCAGGCCATGGCCGATCAGCGAAGACACGACCACGCGGCCGACGCCATAGCGACGGATCACCGCATCGAGTATGTCGCAATATTGCGGGTGCTCGATATCCGTCCCGGGAATGGCTGGCGCCAGGGTCCATTGCCGGATACAACCGCGGCCGGGGCCGGCGGCGTAGAGCTTGACCCACTGGCCGTGGACGACGCCGTCGGTTCGGCCGCTGGCGGAAAGCACCAGGTGGTGGTGGGTTTCGTCGGCGGCTGCCAGATCGTCGATCCAGCGGGCGACACCACCGCCCCAGTCGTGGCTGATGTGCAGCTCGACCGGGCGCTGATCGAATCCGAGCAGGGGCAGGGAATCGATCGTGTCTTCTTCCCCCAGCCGCTCGAGAGCCGCGCACAGATGGCCCATTGCTGCGCGCCGGTCCGGCGCGTCGATTTCGTCAGCGCTTTCGGCATGCGGATCCTCCAGCCACAAGCCGTCATACAGCCAGCAGTGCCCTTGATTGGCCAATTCGATGGCTGCATCAGCTTGCCCTGGCGCAATCACGGCCAGTCGTTCAGGGTGCAGCCGGATCAGCGAGAAACGCAGCTCGGAGGCGGCGTTGACGAGAGCATCAATGTTGGCTTCGGCTGTGAGCGCAAGGCCAGCCGCCGGGTCGAGCCCGGGCTGGTGGTTGCCCGGCAGGCCAAGAAGCGGCGGGCAGTCTGCTGAGGCCAGGGCGTGGTCGAGGCGGCGAGAAAAATGTTCGGGCAGTATCAGGCCCGGTGCCACCAGAACAATGCCGTGTTCACGGTGCCGGGCCTCGATGCTGTCAAGCCAGTGCCACCACGGCCCCCGGCTGCCGGGCAGGACGCCCAGGCTGTCAGGCACCAACCCGCCTTCGCTGGCGACGATCTCGCCAGGAAAATGCCGCTGCAGGTTTGCAAGCCATGCTGGCTCGACCATCCGGCCGGGTTCGGTCAGGACGACAACCAGGGCACGATCGCTGAATGGACTGTTTGCGTCAGTCACCAATTGGCCTTGAGAAATTTTCCAGATGCATAATCGGACGGTATACTGCCCCGAACCGTTTGCGCCGGTCGGGCCCGTTGCGGCAAATGCGTCGCCGCAAACGGGCAATTATCGTTCACCCATGGACTTCTGTCATCTCGCGTATGGCCGGCAAGCCGCGGCGCAGCCGTAAAGCACGTTCCCGCAAGAAGAAAACCGGCAGCCGCCGCTGGCTTCGCTGGCTGCTGCGCCCGATGCTGTTCGTGCTGGGCCTGTCGCTGGGCCTGCTCGGACCGTGGGTGTGGTGGCTCGATCGCGAGGTGTCACTGCGTTTTGCCGACCGCCACCTGACCGAGGCCAGCCGCGTTTACGCTCGCCCGCTGGAGCTGCACGACGGGCTTCTGTTTTCGCGTCGGGATTTGCTGGTCGAGCTCGAGGCCGCCGGGCTGCGTTCGGGTGCGATCGAGCGACCGGGGCGCTTCCGGGTCGACGGCCAGCGCATCGAGCTGCACCTGCCGGCCTTCGATTTTCCCGACGGACGCCAGGCCGCGCAGCGTGCATCACTGCGGCTGCGCAACGGGCGTATCGACCTGCCTGACGAGACCGCGATCCTGCGGCTGCCGCCAGCCGAGCTGGGGCGCATCCTGCCGCTTGACGACCGCGTGCGTACGCCGCTGGCCATCGAGGAGTATCCGCCTTTGCTGGTCGCCGGAGCGCAGGCGGTCGAGGATCGCCGCTTCAAGCATCATTTCGGGCTTGATGTCTGGGGCCTGGCACGCGCGATGTGGGCCAATTTCCGCGCCGGCAAGGTGGTGCAGGGTGGCAGCACGATCACTCAGCAGCTGGTCAAGAACCTGTTTCTCTCGCCCGAGCGCAACCTGCTGCGCAAGTTCAACGAGGCGATCATGGCCATCAGCCTGGAGCAGCGGTTTTCCAAGGCCGAGATTCTCGAGGCCTGGCTCAACGAGGTTTACATGGGCCAGGACGGTCGCCGCGGAATTCACGGTTTCGGACGCGCCGCAGAATACTATTTCGGCCAGCCGGTGGAAGCGCTCGATGCCGGCCAGATCGCCTTGCTGGTGGGCATGGCGCGCGGCGCCTCCTGGTATCACCCGCTGCGCAATCCCGAGCGTGCCCGGGCTCGACGCGATCTCGTTCTGACCATGTTTCACGAAACCGGCCTGATCGACGAAAACAACCTGCGCCGCCAGCAGCAGGCCGGGCTGGGGCTGCGCCCGTCGCTGCGCTCCGGCGCCAGTCAATACGGTGCCTTCATGGACCTGGTCGGGCGGCAGCTGCGGGCCGACTACCGCGAGCGTGATCTGCGCGGCAAGGGCTTGCGGGTGTTCACCACGCTGTCGCCCTCGGCACAGCGCCGCGCCGAGGCCGCGCTGGCCAACGGGCTGGCGCGAGTCGAGCGCGAGCCCGATTCGCTGCAGGGCGCCATTGTTCTGCTCGAGCCGGGCGACGGCGAGCTGCGCGCGCTGGTGGGTGATCGTGCATCCGGAAGGCGCGGATTCAACCGTGCGCTGGACGCACGCCGTCCGGTGGGTTCGGTGATCAAGCCGCTGACCTATCTGCTGGCCCTGGCCCGAGCCGACGCATTCACCTTGGTTACGCCGGTCGAAGATGAACCGTTGACGGTCGATATTCCCGGTTCGGAGGCCTGGCAGCCGGTCAATCATGATCACGTCAGCCACGGCACGGTGCCGCTGCTCGAGGCGCTGGCGCGCTCCTACAACCAGGCCAGCGTGCGCATCGGCCTGGCCGTGGGCGTCGATGCCCTGTTTCAGCTGATGCGCCAGCTTGGGGTGGCACCCGGGCGCGAGGCACATCCGGCCGCTTTTCTCGGTGCCGTGAGCCTCACTCCGCTGCAGGTCGCCCAGCTCTACCAGCCCATTGCTTCGGAGGGTTACAGCGCGCCGCTGCGGGCCGTGCGCGAGGTGGTGGACAGCGACGGCGAGACCATCGCGCGCTATCCGCTTCGTCTCAAACCGCTGCCGCAGCGCGAAGCCCTGGCCCTGCTCGACTTTGCCCTGCGACGAGTGGTGACCCATGGCACGGCACGTTCGCTGCCCCGGCTGCTGCGGCATGATCCTGGCGTGCGCGGCAAGACCGGCACCACCAACGACCAGCGCGACGCCTGGTTCGTGGGCTACACCAGCGACTGGCTGGGCGTGGTCTGGGCCGGCCGCGACGACAACCAGCCCGCCGGCGTCGGCGGTGCGAGCACGGCGCTGCCGGTCTGGGCCGCGCTGTTCGACAAACTGCCCACGCGCGAGGTGCGCCCGGGCCGGCCCGACAGCATCGAGTGGTTCTGGATCGACTGGCCCAACGCCCGCCTGGCTGCCGAGCACTGCGAGGGAGCGGTGGCGATCCCGTTCATTGCCGGCAGCCAGCCGACAGCACTTTCCGATTGCGTGGAAAAGCGTGGACGCTGGCCGTTCGGGCGCTGACGCGGGTTTGTGCGGTTCAGAGCCCGGGCGATTCCCTGTACCATTGGTGCGGTGCCCACACGATGCTTGCCACAAGCCGATGACCGCAACAGCATCCCGTATTTCGATTCACGTTGTATCAGCGCCCGGGCTGGTTCTCCTCTCGGCCCTGATTCTGGCCGCCTGTGCGCCCTGGCAGCCGACCCTGGACGACCCGGAAGTGGCCGAGCAGGTGCGCGCACCCGCCGGCGGCGAGGAGTCGCGCGGCCTGCAGGTCTATCCGCTGCGCAATCCGGCCGTGCGCGAGCTTGAACAGGCCGCCGAGGCAGCCCGTTCGGAAGGCGATTTCGAGCGTGCCGAGTCGCTGCTCGAGCGCGCCCTGCGCATCGAGGATCGCGACCCCGAGCTGCTGCAGCGCATGGCCGAGCTGCAGCTCTCGCGCGGCGACTGGGAACAGGCGGAAAATTACGCCACCCGCTCCTGGGAACTGGGGCCGCAGGTCGGCGATATCTGCCGGCGCAACTGGCGCACCATGGCTCTGGCGCGCGAGCGCAGCGGCGCGTTGGTCGCGGCCGCCGAGGCCCGCGAGCGCGTCGAGATCTGTCCCCTCGAGCCGCCCGAGCGCTTCTGATCGTGGCCCGTGCCGCGATGATGACCGCTTGATGAGCGCCTCCCTGGCGACCCTGTTCGGCGCCGATGGTGCCCTGGCCGGAGCGCTGCCGGCGTTTCGACCGCGTGCGGGGCAGCTCGGACTGGCCGAGACCATCGATCGCTGCCTTGACAGCGGTCAGGATCTGGTCGCCGAGGCAGCGACCGGCACCGGCAAGACCCTGGCCTATCTGGTGCCCGTGCTGCTGCGCGGGGAGCGCACGATCATTTCCACCGGCACGCTCAACCTGCAGGACCAGCTCTTTCGACGTGATCTGCCGCTGGCCCTCAAGGCGCTCGGCGTGGAGCGCAAGATCGCGCTGCTCAAGGGGCGGGCAAACTACCTGTGCCTGCACCGCCTCGAGCGTCATGTCGCTGAGCCGGAGCTGTTCGAGGATGTCATGCCCGAACTGCACACCGTACAGCGCTGGGCCGGCTACACCAACAGCGGCGAGATCAGCGAGATCGACGATATTCCAGCGTCCTCGCGGGTGTGGCCGCTGGTAACCTCGACTCAAGACAACTGCCTGGGCAGCGACTGCCCCTTTATATCCGACTGCCATCTGGTTCACGCCCGGCGCCGCGCCCAGGAGGCCGACGTTGTGGTGGTCAACCATCATCTGCTGTTTGCCGACATGGCGCTCAAGCAGACCGGCTTCGGCGAGGTGTTGCCCGGCGCCGAGACGGTCGTGATCGACGAGGCCCACCAGGTGCCGGACACGGCCATGCGCTTTTTCTCGCGCGGCCTGAGCGCCTGGCAGGTGCGCGAGCTCACCCGCGACACTCTGGCTGCCAGCGCTGGCGCCGCGGGCAGCCTGAAGCTGCTACAGGCGCCCGTGGCCAACCTGCGCGCGGCGCTCGAGCAGGCCGTCAGCGCCAGCGTCGACCTGCCGGCCCGCGGCGAGTACTCGGCCCTGCGTGACTGTCTGAACGAGTTTCAGGCGCTCTTGAAAGCCCTCAACGACCTGGCGCGCGCCCTCGACCCGCTGGCCGAGCGCACGCGCGATCTGGCCAATTGCGCCGAGCGCGCCCTGGCTATGCAGGAGGGTCTGCACGCCTTTCTGGAAGGCAAGGAAGGCTACGTGCGCTGGTTCAGCTCGCGCCGCGGCCGCTTCCAGCTCAACCTCACGCCGCTGGACGTGGCCGCGCCGCTGACCGAGCTGCGCGAGCGCGTGCCCGCGACCTGGGTGATGACCTCGGCGACCCTGGCGGTCAACGGCCGCTTCGAGCATTTCACCCGCCGGCTCGGTCTCGAGTCGGCCGAGGAGCTGGTCGTCGACAGCCCCTTCGACTACCCGAACCAGACGCGGCTTTGGATTCCCGAAAACCTGCCCGAGCCGCGCGATCCGGCCCATACCGAGCGGCTGCTCGAAGCCGTCATGCCGCTGCTGCGCGCCGCCGGGGGCAGGGGTTTTCTGCTGTTTACCGCGCATCGCGCCCTCAGGCGCGCCGCGCAGTGGCTGCGAGCGCACAGCGACTTCAACCTGCTGATCCAGGAAGACGCGCCGCGGCACGTCCTGCTCGAGCGTTTTCGCAGCACGCCCAATAGTCTGTTGCTGGGCGCGGCCAGCTTCTGGGAAGGCGTGGACGTGCCGGGCCAGGCACTGAGCATCGTGGTGATCGACAAGCTGCCTTTCGCCGCCCCGGATGATCCGGTACTCGAGGCCACGCTCAAGGCCGTGCGCGAGGGCGGCGAGAATCCGTTCACCACCGTGCAGCTGCCGCAGGCGGTGCTGGCGCTCAAGCAGGGCGCCGGGCGGCTGATTCGCCAGTGGAACGATTTCGGCGCGCTGGTGCTGGGCGATCCGCGCATCACGCAAAAACCCTACGGGCGGCTGTTCCTCAAGAGCCTGCCGCCGATGACCCGGGCCCACAGCGCCGCCGAGGCGGCCGAGTTCCTGCGCGAGAGGTTGGCAGCATGATCCGGCTGGGGATCGAGACGGCAACCGATTTCTGCTCCGTGGCCCTGGAGGTCGACGGCGAGATGAGCGTGCGCGAGGAGCTCGCGCCGCGCCGCCACGCCGAGCTGCTGATTCCCTGGATTCGCGAACTGCTCGCCGGGCGCGGCATCGGCTTTGCTGATCTCGACGCGCTGGCGGTCTCGCGCGGGCCCGGCGGCTTTACCAGCCTGCGCATCGGCCTGGGCGTGGCCCAGGGCATTGCGCTGGGCCACGAGCTGCCGATTCATGCCGTCTCCACCCTGGCCACCCTGGCGCGCGCCGCCAATCCGCAGGCCCGCGCCGGCCACGTCCTCGCCGTGCTCGACGCGCGCATGTCGGAGGTCTACGCCGGGTTCTTCGAAGGACGAAACGGGGAGCACAGGTCGGTCGGCCCGGAAGTGGTCGTGGCCCCGGCCGCACTGACGCTGCCCCATGACGGCCCGTGGCTGGCCGCGGGTTCGGGTCTGTCGAGTTACGCCGATGAGCTCGAGCCGGTGCTGGCCGGCAAGACCGTGGAAAAACAACCGCAGACCTGGCCGGACGCCCGCAGCGTGCTGGCCCTGGCCGACTCGGTCGAGCCGGTTCCCGCCTGGGAGCTGGAACCGAAGTACGTGCGCGATGAAGTGACGGGGTGAGTCATTTTTCAGCACGCGTGGTCAGACGCCGCTGGCGTCATCCGTCGGCGATGTAACGCCGACCTACGCCGCTCGTTCGCGTGCGGTTTGACGTGGACCGCTGAAGTGGGTCGCGGTTACATCCGCGACGGACGACATTTCAACCTTGAACACACGTAGCGCATGCGTGGTCAGGCCCGCTGACGTCCCGTCGGCGATGTAACGCCGACCTACGCTTCGTTCGCCGGCGGTTTGACGTTGACTGCTGAAGTAGGTCGCGGTTACATCCGCGACGGACGACCTT
The DNA here is from genome assembly GCF_056324145.1 of Wenzhouxiangella sp. YN1. Lineage (NCBI taxonomy): Bacteria > Pseudomonadati > Pseudomonadota > Gammaproteobacteria > Chromatiales > Wenzhouxiangellaceae > Wenzhouxiangella > Wenzhouxiangella sp. YN1. The sequence continues at coordinate 28,963 of NZ_JBJNIO010000136.1, read as the reverse complement.
CGCCGTGGTCGGAGCGCTCAATCCGCCAGCTTGCGGAACAGCCGGTCGTAGCGTCCGGCGATTTCCTGCCAGCTCAGCGAGCGCGCCATTGCGTGGCCCGACTCGCTCAGGGCGCGGCGGCGGTTGGTGTTTTCCAGTAGTCCGGCCACGGCTCGGGCAAAATCGTCCCAGCCGTCGCGGATCAACAGTTGCTCGCCGTCGGTGACGGGCAGGCCCTCGCAGCCCTTGCTGGTGCTGACCACGGCTAGGCCGGCGGCGAAGTAGTCGAGGATCTTCATGCGCGTGCCGCCGCCGGAGCTCAGCGGCACCACGGCGATATCGCAGGCCTTGAGGGCCGGCGCCAGCTCGTCGAGGCTGCCGGGCAGACGCAGGTCCGGATGCTCGACACCCGGCGGTGCGTCGCGGCCGATGCCGAGTACCTGAACGCGGTGCCCCAGCCGCTCGAGCCGCGGCAGCAGTTCTTCGACCAGCGTGATCAGCGCCTGGCGGTTGGGCGGGTAGGAAAATGTGCCGTGATAAACCAGCACGGGTCGAGTCGGATCAAGGCCGAATATGGCGGCGAGGTCGGCGGGTTGCGCAGTATCGAAAGCAGGCAGGTCGACGCCGTGGGGGATGGTCATCTGTCGGCCCCGGCACAGGCCGCCGGCGATCAGTCGGGCACGGTCGCGGTCGGAAACGCAGACGACCGCGTCCATGCTGTTGGCCAGCTTCACTTCGCTCGCTTTCAGGGTTTCGACGGCGCGCGCCGACAGGTCGGGCAGCTGCTCGGCCAGGCGCTGATACTCCACGTTGTGTTCGGCCAGCACCGCCTGACCGCCGTTGAGCAGGCGGCAGATGCGGGCCGACTGGGCATAGCCGGGGAACTCGGCCAGCGCCACCGAGGCACCAATATGGCGGCCCACCCAGGCGGCGCGCAGGCCGTAGCCGGGATCATAGAGCGGCCAGTAGAGAAAGGCGTTGCTGGCCGGCAGGCCGCGCAGGCGGTGGATGGCGTGGCTGAGAATCTTCGGCATGGCCAGCGCGCGCAGCCACCACGGCAGGGGATGCGCGGTGATGTCATCGGGCGTCACCCGCCAGTATCGACTGCGCTCGGCGGTAACGATGGCGACGGGCCGCCCCAGGCGGGCCAGTCCACGGGCGGTTTCGATGATCTTGACTGCGGCGCCGTGGTCGGTCGGGAACAGGTCCGGGCGGGTGATCACGACCACGCCGTTGCCTTCCACCATCCGGCGAACGGGGCGTAGCAGCCGCCTTGCGATCAGGCCGGCACGCCCGGGCGCCGGTCGCGATACTGTCGGGCCGGCACCGGCCGCCGGACTGAAGCGCCTCGGCTGCCCGCCGGGTGTTTCGAGCCAGTCGAGGAGCGGACGGCTGCAGGCGCTCGGGCTGAAACGTTCGCGGGCCAGGCGATGGGCGCCGCGGGCCTTGTCGTGCCAGGTCTCGGGGTGCGCCAGCGCCTCGATGACGGCCTCCCGGGCGCCCCGGCGCGAGTCGACCACCCAGCCGGCGTTGTATTCGCGCACCAGCGCGGCGAGCGGCAGGTAGTCGTTGATCAGCAGCGGCAGGCCGGCCTGCAGGAACGAGGCGATTCGAAAGGGCTGCGCCAGCTCGCGCTCGAAGTTGGCCTTGGCCAGCTCGACGCCGATATGTGCCCGCGTGTCGAGAAAGTTCTGCCATTGTCGCCATGAACGCATGCCGTGCCCAATCGCGTCGATGCCGGTCTCAACGCTTCCGAAATGATGCAGCTCGAGCTCGCCGGGCGCCTGCGCCGCTGCCAGGTCGGCCAGCCAGGCCGAGCCGTCGCGCCAGGGCCAGTCCTGGCCGCCGGCGACCAGACGCAGCGGCTTGTGGCGATACTCTCGTGCGTTTGGTGGTGCCTTGATGGCCAGCGGCACTTCGATGATCGGTACATGTCCGCGCAGATCCTCACCGGCAGCCAGCAGCCAGCCGGCCAGCAGGATGCGCTGGCGGGCGTTGCCGACCATCAGCACGCTGGCCCGTGACAGCGCGCCGGTATAGCGCCGGATCGCGATCGGCGTGGTCATGGGATCGACGAAGTGCTCCTCGAGTGGACGCGGCGCGATGCAGTCGATCACGACCGCCTGGTCGAGTTTGTCGGGCAGGCGCTCGGCGAGCTGCCAGTAACCGAGCACAAGCACGTCCGGACGTATCTTGTGAATGCACCTTCCGAGGGCCGAGTGTGTCCATTCCGGGTTGTGTCGCTGGATGATCTCGTGGCCGGCGGCGGAAAGCGTTTCGCTGAGCATTGCCGCGCGCAGCTGGTTGCCAGTCGCTACGTGGTCGGGATCCAGCGGCGGCTCCAGGGTCAGGTAGAGAACGCGCATGAAGTCTTATCGAGCCCCGCCGGAATGCCAGAGTGTTTCGAGCAGCTCCGCGCCGCGCTGGCTGCCGTCGGCGAGAAAGCGCTCGACGATCTGTTCGCAGCGATCCGCACTGGCCTCGATCAGGCTCTTCTTGACCGCGGCCACGCGCGCCGGCGGCATGCTGAAGTTGGTCACGCCCAGCCCCAGCAGCAACCGGGCGGCGCGCTCGTCGCCGGCCAGCTCGCCGCAGACGGTCACTTCGAGGTCATGCCGCCGACCCGCTTCGACGATCCGGCCGATCAGCTCGACCAGGGCCGGATGGGCCGGATCGTGAAGGTAGCTGACCAGCTCGTCCTGGCGGTCGATGCCCAGCACGTACTGGATCAGGTCGTTGGTGCCGATGGACAGAAAGTCCAGCGCAGTGGCCATGGCATCGACGTTGAGCGCGGCCGCCGGCGTTTCGATCATGCCCCCGACCGGCAGCTCCGGATCGATGGCCAGGCCTTCGGCGCGCAGGGCCTCCCGGCATTCGGCGATCAGCTGGCGGGCCTGGGCGATTTCGTCCACGTTGGTCAGCATCGGCAGCAGGATGCGCACCGGTGAGCCTTCGGTCGAGGCGCGCAGAATGGCGCGCAGCTGCGCTCGGAACAGATCGGTAACCGACAGCGACAGGCGCAGCCCGCGCAGGCCCAGGGCGGGATTGGCGCCCTGGGTGAGCGCCAGCGCGTCGGGCAGCTTGTCGCCCCCGGCGTCGAGCGTGCGGATAGTGACCGGCTTGCCGCCCATGGCTTGGATGGCATCGCGGTAGGCGCGGTACTGCGCCTCCTCATCGGGCATGTGCTCGTCGAGAAAAAGATACTCGGTTCGCATCAGCCCGATACCGGCGACGCCGGTATGCATGCAGCGCTCGAATTCGATCGGCAGTTCGGCGTTGCCGTAAATCTGGAAGGACTTGCCGTCGGCCGTACGCGCGGGTCGGGAGATGAAGCGTTTGAGTTCGCCGCGATGACGCTCGCTGGCCGCCTGTTTGTCGGCATAGTGGCGCTGCAGGCTGTCGTCGGGGTTGACCAGCACGGCGCCGTAATGACCGTCCAGCACCAGGCGCTCGCCCTCGTCGAGCAGCTCGAGGGCGTGGTGCACACCCACGATCATGGGAATTTCCAGGCTGCGAGCGAGGATGGCCGTGTGCGACCAGGGGCCGCCGTGCTCGGTAACCAGGCCGGCGACCCGCCGCTGGCTCAGGATGGTCAGGTCCGCCGGCGTCAGTTCGGTCGAGATCAGAATCGTGTCGCTGAGCTGATGCGGTACCTGGGCGTTGAGGAGTGCCGGGGGCTGCTCAGCCAGTTCGCGCTGGATCAGATTGACGACCTGTTCGAGGTCCTCGCGACGCAGCGCCAGGTATTCGTCGTCAAGGCGCCGGAACTGCTCCTGCAGCTCGTCGGCCTGTCGTGCCAGCGCCCACTCGGCGTTGACGCGATTGTTGCGGATGCGCTCGCAGGCCGACTCGACCAGCATCGGGTCGTGCAGGATCAGGCGATGCGCTTCCAGCAGTTCCCGCGCGGTTTCACCACCGGACTCGCCAATGCGCTCGAGCACGCCTTCGAGAAAGGCGTTGCCGCGTTTGACGGCCCGCCGAATACGGTCAATTTCCGCCTCCACGGCGTCGGCTTCGAGGCGATACTCGGGCAGGGCCAGCTCGCCGGGCGTGAGCCGATGCACTCGGCCCAGTGCAATGCCGGCCGTGACTCCGATGCCGGTCAGCGCCAGGCTCACTCGCCCTCTCCGAAACGATTGGAGACGAGCTGCGCGATGGCGTCAGCGGCGCTGTCCTGATCGGCGCCGTCGACCTCCAGCGTCAGTTGACTGCCACAGGGTGCGGCCAGCAGAAGCACGCCCATGATGGACTTGGCGTTGACGCGCTTGTCGCCATGACTCAGCCAGATCTGGCTGTCGAAACCGGAGGCGGTCTGCACCAGCTTGCTGGCGGCGCGGGCATGCAGGCCAAGCCGGTTGATCAGCTCCAGTTCGACGGTCTTCATGACTGCACGACGCCCTGGGTGCCACCGGCGACCGCCAGTTGAGCAAGTTCGGCCGGGGGATTGTCGGCGTGGTTGGTGACCTTCAGCAGCATGGGCAGATTCAATCCGGAAACCACCGGGTAGCCCATGGCCTGTGCCGCCTGAGTGGCCAGGTTGTGCGGGGTGGCGCCGGGCAGGTCGGTTATTACCAGCAGGCCCTGGGCATCGGCGCTGCGCGCAAAGGTCTCGCGCAGATGCTTGAGCGTGGCTTCGATTTGCGTGCGGTAGCTGACCGCCACGGTGACCACCGGCAGCGCGTAGCCGAGAATGTTCTCCGCCTCGTGACGGACGGCTTCGCCCAAGGCGGCGTGGGTGACCACGACAATGCCGGTCATTGCTCCAGCTCCCGATGGCTGACCAGCACACGCAGTTCGTCCTTGCGCAATTCACGTGCGATGCGCTCGACCGCGTAGACCGAGCGGTGCTGGCCGCCGGTGCAGCCAATGGCCACGGTCACCAGGCTGCGCTGGTCTTCGGCCAGGGCCGGAAACCAGCGCCGGATGAAAGCCAGAAGATCATCGCAGAACTCGTCGACGATGGGATGCGACTCCAGATAGTCACGCACCTGTGATTCCAGCCCGGTGTGCGCGCGCAGGCCCGGTTGCCAGTGTGGATTGGGCAGGCAGCGGGCGTCGAACACCATGTCGACGTCGCGGGGCACGCCCTTTTTGAAGGCGAAGGACTCGAGCACCAGCGATTGCACGGATTCGTTTCGGGTCACCCCGATAGCGCGCCAGACCTGCCGCCGAAGCTGATGGATGTTGCTTTCGGAGGTGTCGATGATCCAGTCGGCCTTGTCGCGAATGGGGGCCAGCAGCTTGCGTTCGGCTTCGATCGCGGTTTCGACGCCGCCGAGATCGCTCAGCGGATGCCGGCGCCGGGTTTCGCTGAACCGGCGCACCAGCACTTTCTTGTCGGTGTCGAGGTAGAGCAGCTCGAATGGCCGATCGCCGGGCAGCGAATCCAGCAGCTCGGGCAGACGCTCGAGGCCTTCCGGGCCGCTGCGTGCGTCGATGCCCATCGCCACTCTGGGATAGCGCCCGGGCTGGTTGCGCACCTCGCGTGCCAGCTCGGGAAGCAACGCGCCGGGCAGGTTGTCCACACAGTAATAACCCAGGTCTTCGAGCGCTTGCAGGGCAACGGTCTTGCCGCTGCCCGACAAGCCGGAAACGATGATCAATGGACTGTTCATTGCTTGTCAGCCAATAGCCTCCCGTGGCGTTCGACAAACTCGGCGGCGGCATCGAAGCCCTTCATGCGCAGCATGAAGTCGCGTACCGCAGCCTCGGCGATGATTGCCATGTTGCGCCCGGCCAGAACCGGCAGGTTGATCTGCGGGATCTTGAGGTCGAGCACCTGGTGTTGTGAAGCATTGCCCTGCAAGCGGTCGGGTTCGCTGTCGCCGCTTTGCGGCAGGTGCAGGTGAATGATCAGCCGCAGATACTTGCTGGCCTTGACGGCAGTATCTCCGAACATGCGGCGGATATTGAGGATGCCCAGGCCGCGGACTTCCAGGCACTCCTTGAGCACCGGCGGGCAGGAGCCTTCGATGATGTCCGGGGTGAGCTGGGTAAACTCGGGTGCGTCATCGGCAATCAGGCGGTGGCCGCGCGTGAGCAGCTCCAGCGCCAATTCGCTCTTGCCGGTGCCCGATTCGCCGGTAATCAGCACGCCGATGGTAAAGATCTCCATGAACACACCGTGCCGGGTCTCGCGAGCGGCAAGGCGGCGTGAAATCTGGTATTCGAGGAAGTCGACCAGCTCCCAGTCATTCTGGCTGGAGGTCAGCAGCGGTGTGTCGTTCTCTTCTGCAAGCCGGGCCAGATCGTCTGCTACTTCCAGACCGTTGGCCACGATGATTGCCGCCGGCTCGTCGCCCATGATCCGGGCGAGGGTTTCCCAGCGGGCTCTCGACGGCAGGCCTTCGAGCCAGTCGTACTCCTCACGGCCGATGACCTGGATGCGGGTGGAATGAATCGGGGTCAGAAACCCGACCAGGGAAGGGCGCGAATGAAAGCCGGTGGGTTCGAGTTCGCGCCTGCCGGCTTCCGCCTTGCCGCTGACCCAGCGCAGGTCGAGGCGGTCGGCAAACTGGTCATAGAGTTCGGCCGGGGTGATGCGCTGGGTCATTGCGCCGCGACATCGGCCGGACTGGTGGACAACAGACGCAGCAGCTCGTCGGGGTCGTCGGTGCTTCGCAGCGCGTCGCGCTGCGAAGCGCGGCCGAGTCGTTCTGCCATCTCGGCCAGCAGGCGCAGGTGCGTGTCCGTACATTGCTCGGGCACCGCCAGGGCAAAGAACAGATCGACCTTTTCGTGGTCGGGGGCATCGAAATCGATCGGACTCTTGAGTCGGACCATGGCGCCGGACACGTCGTTCTGGTTATCGACGCGGCCATGCGGTATGGCCACGCCGTGCCCCAACCCGGTCGATCCCAGCCGCTCGCGCTGGCAGAGACTGTCGAAAATATCTCGCGTACTGGCGCTGCCGGGAGCAGCAGCCAGCAGGCGGGCCACCTTCTCCAGCAGACTCTTCTTGCTCGAAGCGGAGATGTCGACTGCAATGCGTTCGGCGGAGAGCACGTCAACAAGCTGCATGAGTTCGAACCCCTTCCTTTGATCAGCGCAGCGCGCTACTCGGCTTCAGCCGGTGGCGAACTGCGGTGTGAGGTGACCTTATCCTTGTGTCGGCGGACCTGGCGGTCGAGCCTGTCCATCAGCAGGTCAATGGCGGCATACATGTCTTCCGATTGCGCCTCCGCGTGCAGCGGATTGGTGCGTCCGCCGACCATGACGGTGCCCTCGGCAATGTGCTCGAGCTTCTCGAGACGCAACACGAAGTGACCCGAGATGAGGTTTTCGAAATGACGCTCGAGACGCTCACTCTTTTCGGTAATGTAGGCTTTCAGGGCTTGGGTGACTTCAATGTTGTGTCCAGTGACTTCGATCTGCATCGACTCGCTCCTTCAGGTTTGCTCAAGTCCTTGTTGCCAAAGCTCATGTTATCAACCCGGCAGTCCGGCAATGATAGTCCATGGCGGCGTTCAATTCGCATGTAGCCGTGCCGTTCGCCGGCGCTGGGCCGAGCCGGGAATGCCCAGCTGCTCACGGTATTTGGCTACCGTTCGCCGCGCCAGCTTGATGCCGTTTCCGGCCAGCTGGTCGGCCAGCGCCTGATCCGACAGTGGCTTGTTCGGGATCTCTTCTCCGATCAGCTTTCTCAGCTGTGCCTTGACCGCGGTGGCGGCCACTTGCTGGCCGTCCTGAGTGTCTATTCCCGTCGAGAAGAAATACTTCAGCTCGAAAGTTCCGCGCGGCGTATGCACGTACTTTTCGGTCGTCGCCCGCGATACGGTGGATTCGTGAACATCGATCGCCTCGGCGACTTCACGCTGCAGCAGGGGTTCGAGCCCGGCCTCGCCCTGGCTGAAGAAGTTATGCTGGCGTTCGGCGATGGCGCCGGCGACGGCCTGCAGGGTCTGATTGCGCATCTCCAGCCCGCTGATCAGCCAGCGCGCCTCTTGAAGCTGATCTCTCAGGTACTCCTTGTCCGCGCCCCGCGCCTGCCGCGCCAGCTTGAGGTACACGCCGTTGAGCCGCAGGCCCGGGTCGTTGTCGGGATTGAGCGTGACCCGCCAGCCGTCTTCGGCAGGGTGAATGTAGACATCGGGGACGATGTAGTTTTCATCCTCGCGACCAAAGCGGGCGCAGGGGTGCGGGTTGCAGCGTCGAATGACCGCCAGTGCGGCCTGAATTTCGCTCTCGGTCATGCCGGTAGCGCGAACCAGGGCGCGAATATCCTGCTTTCCGAGCGCATCCAGATGCCGTTCAACCAGGTGACAGGCCAGGCCAAGCGCCGGGGTGCTCGATGACATGGCTTTAAGCTGCAGCAGCAGGCTTTCGCCCACGCTGCGGCTGGCCACGCCAAGGGGCTCGAAGCGCTGCACACGTTCGAGGACGGCGGCGACCTCCTCGATGCTGACCAGGTACTCGGGTGCCAGCGAGCTTCGCAGGGTGGCCAGATCGTCCTGGAGATAGCCGTCTTCGTCCAGAGCGTAGACGATGGCCCGCGCAATGGCCTCGTCGGTTTCGCTCATGCCCGCCAGATTGACCTGCCACAGCAGGTGCTGCTGCAGCGATTCATCGGCCCGGTCGCTGATGAATTCGTCGTAATCGGGTGCCGGGCCGGCGCCGACGGAATAGCCTTCCGGCAGGTCGTCGAAACCGTAGTCGTCGCCGTAGTCGAGCTCGATTTCGTCGCGTTCTTCGCTGCCGGTCTCCTCGCCGATATCATCATCGTCAAGCGGCTCGTCGGCACGTTCGAGCATGGGGTTGGTGTTGAGCGCCTCGCGGGTGGTCTGCCGCAGCTCGACCCGGTTGAGCTGCAGCAACGCGATGGCCTGCCGCAGCTGCGGTGCCAGTTTGAGTTTTTGACCCAGCTTGAGCTGGAGGCCTGCTCCCTGTCTCATGCCTTCGATTCTACGCCACGGGCAAGAATCGGGCCACTTGCTCGGAGCAGCGGCCTGGATGGCCGCTCATGGCGGGTTGCCTCTGCTGCCGGCCTTTGCAGCCGAGCACTGGCGCCAGCCTCTGCAGGAGCGGTTCCGGACCGCGATACGGCACTGATCAAAAGCCGCAGTAAAGCCCGCTCCCCGAAGGAGTCCGCTGCTTCTTGCTGCGAGCTCTGCAATACCGGATCGCGGGATTCCGGCGTTGACTTTCAAGCGCATCCTTTCGTGCCTTTTCGGCTCTCTTGCGCCGGGAGAAATACCTGCTCAAAGCGTTCACACCGCAAGCCGGGCGGAACGCCTTCGGCTTTGATTTCAGGCGGCGTCCGGGGCGTTGCCTGATGGCAGAAAAAAGGCCCCGCCCGATGCCGGGCGGGGCCTTTCTCAGAGCCGTGCAATGCGGCGCCGCCAGGGGCGGTTACTGAACGCTGAGTGTGTATTCGGAAGCCACCCAGCCGGTGCGTCCCTGGCTGTCCTGGATCTGGATCCAGTCGCCGGCGCGTGTCAGCACGTTGGCCATGGCGCCGGAGGTGAGGCTGAACTGCACCGGGCTTTCACCGTTGGGTCCGGAACGCACGTTGAGCGAATTGGCGGTGATGACTACGCGCTCGCCGGTGCCGCCGCCACCGCTGCCGGTGTTGCTGGCCTGATAGCCGGCCGACTGACTGCCGCCTTCGCGGTAATAGCGCTGCGGCGTGCGGCGCACGATCTCTTCGACCGACTTGCCGATGACCTGGCGCAGCGCCTTTTCGCGCGGCGTGTTTTCCCAGGCGGACAGCGAGCCACCCAGCGAGTGTCGGCCGGTGTAGCCGGCCAGGGCGCCGCCGATATCGAAGTCCTTGGCTTCGCCCTGGACGCTGGTGGCGGCCAGTACACGGCTGGTGGTCGTGTCGATGATGCGCAGGTCGATGGCCATGTGGGCGCTGCTTGAACCGCCGGCGATGCTGCCGACGACCTTGCCGATGCGGCTGCCGCCGAAGGAGCCGCTTCTGCCGCTGGCGTTTTCGGAAAACTCGGTCACCGCGGCAACCACCAGCAGCTCGGCGCCTTCAACCTCGCCAATGGCGGCAGCGGTGTCCTGGCGCACGCGCCCGCTGGCGCCGAAGTCCTGCTCGGCCAGAATGTCGTCCACGGCCTGTCGCTCGAGCACGATGAAGCGCCCCGAATTGAACAGCGCGGTGGTCAGCATGTCGGCCATGCCGTCGCCGATGGACTGGTTCCACCAGCGGCCGGAGTTGCTGGCCTTGTTTTCGAAGCGGGCCACGGCAATGCGCGCCTGCGGGCCGTTGTAATCTGCCGCGCGTGCTTCGCCGATGCTGGGTCCGGAGCCGCTGTCACGCACCTGTGTGGTCGTGCCCGCAGCGGGGCAGCCGGTCAGCAAGCCCAGTGCGCACAGGCCGGCAATCAATTTGAATTTCATGGTGTCTCCTCCTGAAATGATCCGTATCTTTTGCCCCGTCATGCAGCTGCACCTGCGGGCAGGATGTATTGAGCGTGTACCCCAATAACGAAATGCCGGTCCGAATCCGGACAGGCTCTGCACGAGTTCGACCGAGCCTTGCATTTTAGTCCGAGGGTGAGGCGTTCGCCAGCGCCAAGCCGGGTGGTACCCTCTTGATATCCCGTCCAGCGCTGGACGGGCCCGACTGCTGGAGAACTGCTGCATGACGACGCTGGAAACCGAGCGCTTGATCATTCGGCCATGGCGCCGCGAGGATCGCCCGGCGCTGGCGCGCATGGCCAGAGACGCCGAAATGATGCGCTACGTCACCCGGGGGCAGACCTGGTCCGATGAGGCCATCGATCAGATGCTGGAGCGCCAGCGCCGCCACCTGACGCAGCACGGCGTGTGTTTTGGCGCCACGGCGCTCAAGGCCAGCGGCGAGGTCATCGGCGTGGTTGGCATGCAGCAGCTCGACAACGGCGATTTCGAGCTTGGCTGGTGGGTCTGGAAGGACTACTGGGGCCGGGGGTTCGCAACCGAAGCGGCCAGCGCTTATGTCGAGTATGCGCGTCATGTCATGGGGCTTTCCAGCCTGGTCGCTGTCATCGATCCACCCAACATTGCCTCCAAGGTCGTGGCCGCAAGGCTGGGCCTGCGCTTCGAGCGCATCATGAATGCACGCCGGACGATTTCGCGCCGCGATAACGAACCGATTGCGCTCTACAGGATCCGGTTTCAATGACCGGCTACAACGATCAGCCTTTCTGCATCGAGGTCATAGGGTTCGCCGTCGTAGTCGCCCCAGTTTGCCTCGATACTGAAGCCGGATGACCGCAGCAGGCTGCCGATTTCGCCCGCTGACCAGACGCGATGCGAGAACTCGTGGCGATGTACGCGATCGCCGTCGATCAGCAGCCACTCGTTTTCCAGCCGCGTCATGTCTTCGACCAGGGCGGGGCGCTCGATCAGAAGGCGCCCGTCGTCGTATTCGGTCAGGTGCACCGGCTGCAGGTTGCGGCAGAGATACTCCAGGCCCACCAGGTCAAGTATCAGCCGGCCGCCCGGCGCCAGGCTGGCGCGAATGCGGTCGAGCACGCGCCGGTGATCGGCTTCGGCGGTGAAATAGCCAAAGCTTGTCCACATCACGACGATCAGGTCGAAGGCCTGCGGGCGCTCGAATTCGCGCATGTCGGCTTCGACGAGCTCGATATCACGCTGCCCGCGGCCGGCGGCAAGCTGTTGCAGCAGCGACGGGCTGGTGTCGACGGCAGTGACTTTCAGGCCGGCATCGGCCAGCGGCAGGGCGTGTCGGCCCGGGCCGCAGCCCAGATCAAGGACGGTTGCGGGCGGATCGCCCAGCAGTTCGAGCAGCTGCTGGACTTCCTGCCGGCCGCGCGCGAAAGTGTCTGCGTTGAACATCAGTGAACCGAAGTTGCGCCAGAAGTTGTCGTCCAGATACCACTCGTCGCTCAAGTTTCTGCTCCTGTTGCTGTGGCTGCCGGGGCTGGCCGGCTGTGCCACGATGGCCTGGTACGGCCAGGCCGCCCGCGGCCAGATCGAGGTTCTGACCAAGCGCGAGGATATCGCACAATTGCTGGCCGATCCGGCCACTCCACCCGCCCTCGCCGAGCGCTTGCGCACGGTACTCGACATACGTGATTTCGCAACGCGCGAGCTGGGGCTGCCAGACAGCGGCAGCTACACCCTTTACGCCGATCTCGGGCGCCGGGCGCCGCTGTGGAACGTGGTGGCGGCGCCGCGCCATTCGGTGCGGCCCCGAACCTGGTGTTATCCACTGGTCGGCTGTGTCGCCTACCGCGGATTCTTTCGCCATCGGCAGGCAGCCGAGCTGGCGGCGCGGCTGGAGGCGGGTGGTTTCGACGTGGCGGTCTACCCGGCCACGGCTTACTCGACGCTGGGCTGGTTTGCCGATCCGGTGCTCGAGAGCATGCTTGCGCTGCCCGACCCGGCCCTGGCCGAGCTGATTTTTCACGAGCTTGCCCATGAGCTGCTTTATGTGCGCGGTGATGCCGCCTTTAGCGAGGCCTTCGCAACTTTTGTCGCCCGTGTGGGCACCCGGCGCTGGCTGGCGCATCGTGGCGCTGACGAGGGTCTGCAGCGATGGCAGACGGATCAGCGGCTGAATCGGCAGCTCAACGAGCTGCTGCTGGCTGCCCGTCAGCGCCTGGCCGATGGCTATGCGGGGACCACTGATCGGGAAAGACTGGCCCGAATCAAGCGGCGTGAGTTCGAGCGACTCGATGCCCGGCTCAGTGAGCTGGTCCGGCGCCACGACAGTGCCCGGATCCGGGCCTGGCAGGCGCGTGACATCAACAATGCACATCTGGCGATGCTGGCCACCTATGAGTCCGGCGTCGCAGCTTTCCAGTCGCATTTTCAAACCGAGTGTTACGCCCACTTGAGCTGCCTGTACGCTCACGCACGTTATCTGGCGCGGGGAGATTCTTCCCGGCGTGCGGAATTTCTTGGCGCAAGCCATTGAACAATGGCCAAGGATGTGCAAACTTAACCGGCTATCTCGCAACGCCGACCCGACTTGTATTCGATTCAACTGCTGTCTGCCGTAATCGCACTGGCGCTGGCCCAGGCTCCCGCGCCCGGGGCGGAGCAGGTCGGCGCGGCCATGGCTTGTCCGCCGCCGGCGCCGCTGCGTATTCCCGAGGTCTCGCAGGATGCGCCGCTCGGGGTCACGGATATTCACGCCGGGCGCCTGGACGCCAGCCGCCAGGAACAGGTGCGCTTCCGCGACAGCGTGCGGCTGCAGCAGGGGCACCAGCAGCTCGAAACCGATGAGCTCATCTATGAACCCGACAGTGGGCGGGTGCGCATACCCGGCTGGCTGCGCTACAGCGATCCGCGGCTCAATGTCGATGCCGAGCGTGCCGTCTATGAAACACGCAGCCGGTCCGGCCGTTTTGAACAAGTTCATTACGCCATTCCCGGAACGACAGCGCACGGCTCGGCCGCCTCGGTCGCCCTGGAGAGCCCGGAAAATGCGCGCCTGGAGAGCTTTGGCTTCACCACATGCCCGCCAGAGCAGCCCGATTGGCGGCTGGAGGCCTCCAGCGTGGACATGGATCTGGAGGCCGGCGTCGGCCGGGCCCGCAACGCCCGCCTGAGCTTCAAGGGCTTTCCGCTGCTGTATACGCCGTGGCTGAGTTTTCCGCTCGATGACAGCCGCAAGAGCGGCTTTCTCTATCCCGGCTTCGGTTACTCGGCCAATGACGGCTTCGATCTGTCCGTGCCCTGGTATTGGAATATTGCCCCCAACCAGGACGCCACCATTACCGGCCGCTGGATTGAAAAACGCGGGCCGATCCTCGGGCTGGAGCATCGTTTTCTCACGCCGAGCCAGGCCGGTGAATTTCGCATGGAGTGGCTGCCCGATGACCGCAGAACCGGGAACAGTCGTTATTATGGCCAGTTCGACTACCGCATCAGGCCCGCGCCGGGCTGGTCGGCACGCGCGGACCTGCAGCGCGCCAGCGACGAAAATTACTTCATCGATCTGGGCAGCAACCTGAACGATTCGGCGATTCAGTTTCTGCGTTCTTCGGTGAGCCTGCGCGGCACCGGGCGCTACTGGGCGCTGGACCTGCTGGCCGATACCTTTCAGGTGCTCGATGAGTCCGTCGGCCCCGGGCGCGAGCCCTACCGGCGCCTGCCGCGGGCGCTGCTCGACGTGGACCGGCCGATGCCCGGCAACCTGCGCTTCTCGCTCGATGCCGAAGCGGTGTACTTCGATCGCGATGTAGGCGTGACCGGAACGCGTGTCGATCTGTTTCCGCGCCTGCACTACGATCTGGTTCGGCCCGGCTGGCACGTGCGCCCGGCCGTGGGGCTGCGCTCCACGGCCTATCAGCTCGACCACGGCATGCAATCCAGCCTCGATCGGACCCTGCCGATCACCACCGTCGATGCCGGGCTGACCTTCGAGCGCAGGCTGGGCAGCGGACGCGTCCAGACCCTGGAGCCGCGGCTGTATTATCTGTACGTGCCGTATCGGGAGCAGGCGCACTATCCGGATTTCGACACCCGTGATCTGACCTTCGGATTCAGCCAGCTGTTTCACTACAACCGCTTCAGCGGCCCTGACCGCCAGGGCGATGCCAATCAGCTCACGCTGGCGCTGACCTCTCGCCTGCTCGATGCCGAAGACGGCTTCAGCCGCCTGGAGGCCAGCGTTGGCCAGATCGTCTATTTTCGCGACCTGCGCGTGCAGCTTGATGGCCAGGCCGTCGAAACCCGCGGCCGCTCTGCGACGGTGGCCGAAATGACCTGGCGGCCGGCGCGTCGGCTGGCGCTTCAGGCCGGGCTGCAGTGGGATGACGAAGCCAGTGAAACCGAAGTTGCGCGTTTGGGTCTCAACTGGCAGGGTCGGGATGCGCGGCAATTGGCCCTGGGTTATCGTTTTCGCCGCGACCGGGTCGACCAGGCGGATCTGCGCTTTCGTTACCCGGTAACCGGGCAGTTGAACCTGATTGGCCGTGTGACTTATTCGTTCGAGGAAAATGAGACACTGGAAATGCTCGGCGGGCTGGAATACGACAGCTGCTGCTGGTCGCTGCGACTGACCGCGCGCGAATGGGTGCGCAACCGCGAATCGGACAAGCGCACGGCATTTTTCCTGGAGCTGGAGCTCAAGGGCCTGGGCAGCGTTGGCCGTGCCCCCTACCAGCTGTTTTCCGATGCGCTGTGGCGCTGACCCGATTTTCTTCCAAAGACAACCGGAACCGTAATGAAACAGGCAAAGACTCAAACCCTGACCGTGCTGGCGCTGCTGGCGCTGCTGGTGCCGCTGCCGGCCTTCGCTCAGGATGCAACCGAGAATCAGGGCGGGAGCAAAAGCGAGACCATCGATCGCATCGTGGCGTTGGTTGAAGAAGACGTCATTTTGCAAAGCGAGCTCGACGAGGCGATCGAGACGATCGAGCAACAGGTCAGGGCCCGGGGCGAAAATCTGCCGCCGCGCAGCGTCATGGAAGAGCAGGTGCTCGAGCGCCTGATCGTACAGCGCCTGCAGCTGCAGCGCGCCGAGCAGGGCGGCATTCGCGTCTCCGATGCGGATGTCGATAATGCGCTCAATCGGGTGGCCCAGCAGAACCGGCTTTCCCTCACCGAGCTGCGCGATGCACTGGAGTCCGACGGCATCGACTTTTCCGAGTTTCGCCGTGAAATTCGCAACGAGATCATGGTTTCGCGCATGCAGCAGCGCATTGTCGAGTCGATGGACGAGATCAGCGAGACCGAAGTCGACATCATGCTCGCATCCGAACGCTTCAGCGGGCAGGAATACCTGCTGTCGCAGATCGTCATTACCGTGCCGGAATCGGCCTCGCCCGCCGAGGTGCGTCAGGCCGAGTCGCGAATTGCGCAGATTTATGATCAGCTCGATGAAGGCATGGCCTTCTCCGCGGCTGCCATCAGCTACTCCCAGGCGCCGGACGCACTGGAGGGCGGCGATGTCGGCTGGCGTAGCGCCAGCGCTCTGCCCAGGGTGTTTGCCGAAGCCATCGAGGGCACGCAGCCCGGTCAGGTGACCGAGCCGTTGCGCACGCCGGCAGGCTTTGTCATTCTCAAGATTCGCGATGTGCGCGAGGCCGGCGCCATGATGGTCGAGGAGTATCGTGCGCGCCATTTGCTGATCAGCCCGTCGGAGCTGCTCACGCCCGAGCAGGCGCGCGAGGAAATTCAGGATCTCAGGCAGCGAGTCGAGCAGGGCGAGGACTTTGCCAAGCTGGCGCGGGAGTACTCCGATGACTCGTCGACCGCCAACATCGGCGGCATGATGGAGTGGTTTCCTCCCGGCAGCGAGGGGCGGCATATTCAGCAGGTAGTGGAGACACTCGAGCCCGGTGAATTGAGCGAGCCGTTTCAGAGCGCGCAGGGCTGGCACCTGATCAAGCTGCTTGACGTGCGCCAGACCGACCGCGGTGAAGACATCCGGCGCGCTCAGGCGCGGGAAATGCTCAGAGAGCAGAAATCCCAGGAAGAGCTGGATCGCTTCATGCGCGAGATGCGCAATGAATCGTTCGTCGAGATTCGCCTGTAGTCGCGGCATCGATGGCGCTCGAGCAGCTCATTCTCACGCCGGGTGAGCCCGCCGGGATCGGGCCGGAACTGGCCTGTCGGGTCGCGCTGATGGATCCGGGCCTGGTCCTGGTGGCCGATCCCGATTTGCTGCGCCGGACTGTCGAACGGCTGGGCCTGGACACCGCGGTACACGAGCTGAGCTCGGTCGACTCCGGCGCCACCGGCGGCATTCGCTGTCTGCCCGTTGCGCTCCGGCAACCGGTCCGGCCCGGGCACCCCGACCCGGCCAATGCCCAGTACGTGCTCGAATGCCTGCGAACGGCGGTGCGCCACTGCCAGGCCGGGCGCGTTCACGGCCTGGTGACCGGGCCCGTGCACAAGGGGGTCATCAACGAAGCCGGAGTGGCATTCAGCGGCCATACCGAGTTTCTTGCTGCTGAAGCCGGGGTGGCGCGGGTGGTCATGCTGCTGGTTGCCGGGCGGGTGCGGGTGGCGCTGGCCACCACTCATCTGCCGCTGGCCGACGTGCCTGCGGCGGTTACCAGCGACAGCCTCGGCCAGACGCTCGAGATCCTGCATCAAGGGCTGCGCAACCAGTTCGGTCTGGCCGCTCCCGATATTGCCGTGCTCGGTCTCAATCCGCACGCCGGCGAGGGCGGGCATCTGGGACGCGAAGAGATCGAAATCATCGAGCCGCTGATGGCGAGACTTGGCCGGCGCATGGCCCTGACCGGACCGCTGCCTGCCGATACCGCCTTCGTGCCCGATCGCCTGCGCACGTTCGACGCCGTGCTGGCGATGTATCACGATCAGGGCCTGCCGGTGCTCAAGCACATCGGTTTTGGCCATGCCGTCAACGTGACCCTGGGGCTGCCGTTCATACGCACCTCGGTCGATCACGGCACGGCCTTTGATCTGGCCGGCACCGGCAGAGCCGACTCCGGCAGCCTGAACGCCGCCATCAGCCAGGCGCGCGGCATGCGGCGGCCGGATGGCCGGACCGCTCGCTGATGGCGCTGCCGTGATCAAGCCGCATCGGCCGCGCAAGCGCTTCGGCCAGCATTTTCTTCACGACCCCGGCGTTATAGCCCGGTTGGTTGCCGCCATCAGGCCCGGCGAGGACGACACCATCATCGAGATCGGCCCGGGTGAAGGCGTGCTTACCCGGCCGCTGCTGGAGGCCGGTGCGCGCGTGACCGCCATCGAGCTTGATCGCGATCTGGCCGCGACACTGCCCGAGCGTCTGGAATTTCCCGAGAGATTGGCGGTCCTTCAGGCCGATGTGCTGCAAGTCGATGCGGCCACTCTCGCGGCGCCAGCGTCAGGATTGCGGGTGGTGGGCAACCTGCCCTACAACATTTCCACGCCGATCATGTTTCACCTGTTCCAGTGGCGCGATTCGATCAGCGACATGCACTTCATGCTGCAAAAGGAAGTGGTCGATCGCCTGGTGGCCGGCCCCGGATCGAAACAATACGGCCGCCTGTCGGTGATGGCGGCTTTTCACTGCCGGACCGAGCGCCTGTTCAACGTGCCGCCGGGCGCATTCCGGCCCCCACCGAAGGTGGATTCGGCCATTGTGCGCCTGGTGCCGAAGCGGCTTGACGCCGAAACCCTTGCCCGGCTGCCGCAGCTCGAAGAAGTTGTCCGCCGCGCCTTCGGCCAGCGTCGCAAGACCCTGCGCAACGCCCTGAAGGGGGGCCTGGACGAGGCGGCGATTGCGGCGGCGGGAGTCGACCCGAAGGCCCGGGCCGAGACGCTCTCGCTGTATCAGTACCTGGCTTTGGCAAACCGGCTGGGCGGCGGCTGAACCCTGCTCACCACTCGGCAATCTTCCAGTAGGCGGGCTTGACCGGTGCCATGTGTTCGTGCCGGCTCTCGAGCTGGCCGTCACCGTCGTCGTCGATCAAATAATAGGAAGGCCCGCCTTCGAGCGGCGTGACCTTGATCATGTAGACCTGGCCGCCGGAGCTGTACTCCTCGACGATGCGGTCGTCTTCGCGGCGAATGACCACCTGCGGCTGGATCTGCTCGTCCGGATCCTGCACCTTGGGCGGCAGCGGCTCGCGAATCGGTGGTGGCGGTGGCGCATCCGACGGCGGTGGCTCGTTCTGAGACAGCGCCGGAATTGGAGCCATCATCAGCGTGATCGCAAAAACAAGCAGAACAGGACGCAGCATGGTGGAGTGCTCCAGAGTGACTGCCTCCCAGTCTAGCAAAGACATGGCTGTGACCCCGTTGATTCAGCACGCGCGCGCTGGCTGCTGCACCGCGAGCGTTATGATGGGCGGCCACGTTTCACGGAATTGCCGAGCATGTCCAAACAAGCTCCAGTGTGTCTGGTTGACGGGTCTTCCTACCTTTACCGCGCTTTCCACGCCCTGCCCAGCCTGACCAGCGCCGACGGGCAGCCTACCGGCGCCGTTTTCGGCGTCGCCAACATGCTGCGGCGCATGCTCGAGCAGTACCAGCCGGAGCAGGTCGCGGTTATTTTCGATGCGCCCGGAAAGACCTTCCGCCACGCCACCTATGCCGAATACAAGGCCAATCGGCCGCCGATGCCCGACGAGCTCAGAAGCCAGATCGAGCCGCTGCACGAGCTGATCGATGCGATGGGCCTGCCGCGGCTGGTGATCGAGGAAGTGGAAGCCGACGACGTGATTGCCACTCTCGCGCGGCAGGCGCGCGAGGACGGGCGTGAGGTGCTGATTTCATCCGGCGACAAGGATCTGGCCCAGCTGGTAACCGACGGGGTGACGCTCGAAGACACCATGCAGGACAAGCGCTACGACCCCGAGGCGGTCGAACAGCGGTTCGGCGTTGGCCCGGCGCTGGTCGGCGACTTGCTGGCGCTGATGGGCGACAGCTCCGACAATATCCCCGGCGTAGACAAGGTCGGCCCGAAGACGGCGGTCAAGTGGCTCAAGCAGTATGGCGATCTCGACGGCGTGATCGAGCATGCCGAAGAGATCGGCGGCAAGGTTGGTGAAAACCTGCGCTCCGGTCTGGAGCAGCTCAGGCTCTCGCGCGAGCTGGTCGAGCTGCGCGATTCCGTCGAGCTCGACGGCGGCCGCGAGATGCTCGAGCGTCGAGAGCCCGACCGCGAGCGGATGGTCGAGCTGCTCAAGCGCTTCGGGTTTTCTTCTTGGCTGAAGCAATACATCGATGGCGAGGCCGAAGGGACGGGCGCCGGCGGTGATCTGGAAGTCGAGACCGTCACCACGCGCAAGCAGCTGCAGGCGCTGGTGGAGGTGCTGGAGGCAGCCGAGCTGATTGCCTTCGACACCGAGACCACCAGCCTGGAGCCGTTGAATGCGGATCTGGTCGGCTTCTCGTTTGCCGTCGAGGTCGGCAAGGCCTGGTATGTGCCGCTGGCGCATGCCGATCAGAGCAACGAGTTCACCGCCGCAGAAGCCATCGAAGCCCTGCGTGGCGTCATCGAGAGTGACGAGCGGCCCAAGGTCGGCCAGCACCTCAAATACGATCTCAACGTGCTCGAGCGCGCCGGAATCCGGCTCGGCGGCATCCGCCACGACACCATGCTGCAATCCTACTGCCTGCATTCGACGGCCACGCGCCACGACATGGATTCTCTGGCTGCCCGCTATCTCGGGCGTCGAACGACGCCGTATGAAGACGTGGCCGGCAAGGGGAAAAAGCAGGTCACCTTCGATCAGGTGCCCGTCGCGACCGCCGCCGGCTACGCCGGTGAGGATGCCGATGTCACCCTGGCGTTGCATCACCACCTCTGGCCCCGGCTTGAAAGTCTGGACGGGCCGGCGCGCATCTATTCCGAGCTGGAGATTCCGCTGATTCCGGTGCTGGCGCGCATGGAGCGCACCGGCGTGGCGCTGGATGCCGACGTGCTGCGCACACAGAGCCGTAAGATCGAACAGCGGCTGGACCAGCTGGCCGAGGCCGCTTTCAACGAGGCCGGTCAGGAGTTCAATCTGGGCTCGCCCAAGCAGCTGCAGGAAATCCTGTTCGAAAAGCTCGGTTTGCCGGTCAAGCGCAAAACGCCCAAGGGTCAGCCGTCGACGGCCGAAGACGTGCTCCAGGAGTTGGCCCACGAGAACCACGAACTGCCCAGGCTGATCCTGGAGCAGCGTGGCCTGGCCAAGCTCAAGAATACCTATACCGACCGCCTGCCCGAGCGCATCCATCCGCGCACCGGCCGGGTGCACACACACTACCACCAGGCTGTGACTGCGACCGGGCGCCTGTCGTCGGCCGATCCCAATCTGCAGAACATCCCGATTCGCACCAGCGAAGGTCGGCGTATCCGCAAGGCCTTTATCGCGCCGCAAGGCAGCGTGCTGCTGGCGGCCGACTATTCTCAGGTCGAGCTGCGCATCATGGCGCATCTGTCGGGTGATGCGCGGCTGCTGAAAGCCTTTGCCGACGGCGAGGACATTCACCGGGCGACCGCCGCCGAGGTCTTCGGACTGGCCATCGACAAGGTCGACGACAGCCAGCGGCGCGCGGCCAAGGCGATCAATTTCGGCCTGATGTACGGCATGAGCGCCTGGGGCTTGTCGCGCCAGCTCGAGCTCACGCGCAACCAGGCTCAGGAATACATCGATCGCTATTTCGACCGCTATCCGGGCGTGCGCACCTTCATGGACGACATTCGCGAGCGCGCGCGCGAGCAGGGCTATGTGGAAACGCTGTTCGGCCGACGCCTGTGGGCCGATGAGATTCGCTCGCGCAACAACCAGCGCCGTCAGGCCGCCGAGCGCGCTGCCATCAACGCCCCCATGCAGGGCACGGCGGCTGACATCATCAAGCGCGCCATGATTGATGTGGATGCCTGGATCCGGGCCGAAAACGTGCCCGCAAGGCTGGTCATGCAGGTGCACGACGAACTGATACTGGAAGTGCACGCCAAAGCCCTCGAGCGCGTGCGTGAAGGCGTGATCGAGCGCATGCAGAATGCAGCCGAACTGGACGTCGAGCTGCTGGTCGAAGCCAACAGCGGATCGAGCTGGGAATCCGCTCATTAGGGGCTCTCAGGCGATTGCCGACGCCCGGAAAAGCCGAAAAACGAAATTATTCATGAATTCAGGTGAATTTCCGGAACTTTTACCCGGATGCCCTGGTCTATTCAGTCACCATGCGCATGGTGGGGTCCGCTTCCCTCCCTAGGCGGACCCATTGGATTCGGTTACAGTCCCCAAACCGGATCCGACTACAGGCCCCGGGTCCTCCCTCGCCCGGGGCCTTTTTTATTCCGGAATCGTCATGCCCTCCGACGATTTCCCGGAATTCTGTGCAGAGGAAAACTTCACCCCTTGGCTCCGGCGGCCACCGGCAGCTACGTGCTCGATCGATTTCTTTCACTGCGGTTTGTCTCGCGCGCGTCCCGAGCCCCGAACCGCGGCGATATACTGGCGGTTTGCTTTGCGATAGAGGGCTTTCCTGATGCTTGAAGTGATCATTCTTGCTGCCGGCGAGGGCAAGCGGATGAATTCGGCCCGTCCCAAGGTGCTGCAGCCGGTAGGCGGGCGGCCGATGTTGCAGCATCTGGTTGACGCCGCCGGCGCGCTCGAGCCCGCTGCGATTCGTGTCGTGGTGGGCGCCGGTGCCGAGCAGGTCAGGGCCGCGCTGGAGGGGCAGGCGCTGGAATGGGTGCTGCAGGCCGAGCGCCGCGGCACCGGGCACGCCGCTTTGCAGGCGCTGCCCGAGATCGATGCGCACGCCCGGGTGCTGATTCTGCCCGGCGACATGCCGTTGATTGGCACCGAGACGCTCGCCGCACTGCTTGCTTCATCGGCCGATCTGGCGGTGCTGAGCTTCATCGCCGACGATCCCGCCGGCTATGGTCGGATTGTCCGTACCGAGGGTCGCGTCACCGCCATTCGGGAAGAAAAAGACGCCAGCGACGAAGAGCGACGCATCAATGAAGTCAACAGTGGCGTGCTTTGTGCCCGCGCCGGCCGGCTGTCTGCCTGGCTCGATCGCATCGGCGACGACAACGCCCAGGGCGAGTACTATCTCACCGATTGTATTGGCGTCGCCGCCCGCGCCGGCTGCAGTGTCGAGGCGATCGTGGCCGCTGACGCCGACGAGCTGCTGGGCGCCAATGACCGCGCCCAGCTGGCAGCGCTCGAGGGCGTGTTCCAGCGCCGCGCCCGCGCAAGCTTGCTGACCGCCGGCGTTACCCTGCTCGACCCCGACAGCGTGCAGCTGCGCGGCACGCTCGAAGCCGGCCGCGATGTGAGTATCGACGTCAACGTGGTGCTCGAAGGCCGCAATCATTTCGGCGACGGGGTGACGATCGGACCCGGCTGCGTGATCCGTGACTGTGACCTGGCCGCCGGCACCCGGGTGGAGCCGATGAGCGTGCTTGAGGGCGTGCGCACCACCGGCGCCTGCTCGATCGGCCCGTTTGCACGGCTGCGGCCCGGTACGGAGCTGGCCGCCGGCGTAAAAGTGGGCAATTTCGTCGAGATCAAGCAAGCCCGGCTGGCCGCTGGCGCGAAGGCCTCGCATCTGAGCTACATCGGCGATGCCGAGATCGGCGCGCAAGCCAACATCGGCGCCGGCACCATCACCTGTAACTACGACGGCGCCAACAAGCACCTCACGGTGATCGGTGAGAGCGCTTTCATCGGCTCCAACTCGGCGCTGGTGGCTCCGGTGAACATCGGTCGTGGTGCGACCATCGGCGCCGGCAGCGTCATCTCCGCAGACGCGCCGGCGCAGCAGCTTACGCTGGCCCGTGCTCAGCAGCGCAGCCTTCCGGAGTGGAAGCGCCCGCAGGCCAAAGACGGGAAATGACGCCATCCAGAGACCGGCATGTCGGGCCTGGCCGGTGCGCAGGCGGGACCGGAAGTGCTAGACTCGAAACATCGAAGCCGGTTCGCGGCGTCAGCCGCGACTGCCGCCAGGCACAGGCTGGACGATTTGAACTTGAAAAGCCGTGAAGGAGTCAGAACAATGACCGAGGAACACTCTCCGGAGGCCGCCCCCGGAGCGCAGGACAAGGAAACCAGTACCTGGGCGATGATCCTGCATCTGTCGGTGCTCTCAGGGCTGATCGTGCCGATGGCCGGTCTGATTGTCCCCATCGTGATCTACATTCTGAAAAAGGACAGCCTGCCGGGCCTGGAGCCGCACGGACACGTGGTATTCAACTGGATGATCAGCGCGGTGATTTATGCCATTGCCAGCATGATTCTGATGATCGTCGGGATTGGTTTTCTGCTGTTGGCAGCCCTGGCGCTGGTGAGCCTGGTCTTTCCCATCATCGGTGGCGTCAAGGCCTCCGAAGGAGAAATCTGGCCCTATCCGCTTTCAATCAAGTTTTTCAAGTAAGGTCGCTTCAAGTAGCGTTATTCAAACAGCTTTGACTCGAGTAATGAACAAGGTGCTGGTCGGACGAACCCCTGCGGTTCTGCTGATGACGGTGCCGGGAAATCAATGACAATGACTGCAAAAAAACCTGCCCTGGTTTACGAAAACCTCGTCTTTTTCATCGCCATCGCCGTGCTGGGTTTCATTGCCGCGCCGGTGTGGCTGGTGCTTCACGGCTTCAGTGGCTGGACCTGGTTGTTCGCCGGCATTTTCTGGGTGCTCAGCGGCCTGTCCATCACCGCCGGCTACCACCGCCTGTGGTCGCACCGCACGTACAAGGCCGCTTGGCCGCTGCGACTGTTCTTTGCCATCTTTGGCGCCCAGTCCCTGCAGAACTCGATTCTTGTCTGGGCGGCGCGCCACCGCGTGCATCATCGTCATGTTGACGATGCCGAGCGTGATCCGTACTCGATCACGGCCGGATTCTGGCACGCACACATGGGCTGGATGCTGCGCAAGTGGCCGACCAGCGAAATCAATTTCGATCAGGTTCGCGACCTCGAGCGCGACCCGATCGTGATGTGGCAGCACCGTTATTATTGGCCGCTGACCTGGTTCATGAACCTCGGTCTGCCGTTGCTGCTGGGCTGGATGGTTGGCGATATCGTCGGCATGGTGCTGCTCGCCGGTGCCTTCCGCGTGGCGTTCTCGCAGCACTGCACCTTTTTCATCAACTCGCTGGCGCACACGCTCGGCAAGCGTGAGCACAACCTCGGCAATACCGCGCGCGACAGCAGTATTGTCGCGTTGCTGACCTGGGGCGAGGGCTACCATAATTTTCACCATGCCTTTCAGGCCGATTACCGCAACGGCATTCGCTGGTGGCAGTTTGACCCGGGCAAGTGGCTGATTGCCGCTTCCTCCTGGGTGGGCCTGGCGCATGAGCTGCGACGCACGCCGCGCTTCAAGATTCGCCGTGCGCGCCTTCAGGTTCAGTTCCAAGAGCTGCAGGAACGCATCGCCGGTGATCCCCGCGCGAGGAGCTGGTCAGAAACCATCGAGCACGAGTACCAGCAGTTCAAGGAGACGATTGCGCAGTGGCAGGCCGTTCAGGCCGAACGCGTCGCCGCGGGCAAGGCCGCGATTCGCGACAAGTGGCGTCGCACCGAACTGTCCACGCGCTATCGTGAGCTTGAATACCGCCTCAAGATGCAGACCCGGCGTCTGGCCACCATCCAGCGCGCCGCGGCGGCGGCGTAGTGATTGGCGTGACTGGCGGTGCGGAGTGCTGCGTGAGGTCGAGGGCGGCTTTGCCGCCCCATCGCCGGGTATTCAGCTCTCCAGGCCGAAAAAGCGTTCCGCAGTAGCCGTCGTTTCCTTCGCCAGTTGATCCGGGCTCACGCCGCGGCAGGCGGCGACGGTGCCGGCAACCCAGGGCAGCCAACGCGGCTCGTTGCGGCGCGTCTTGACGCGTGGGCGCATGTTGCGCGGCTTGAGGTAGGGCGCGTCGGTTTCGATCATCAGGCGATCGGTCGGGACCTCATGTACGAACTCCTTGAGGTGATGGCCACGGCGCTCGTCGCAGATCCAGCCGGTGATGCCGATATGGCAGTCCAGCTCCAGGTATTCGAGCATGGCCTCCCGCGTATCGGTAAAACAGTGCACGACCGCTGCGCTCAGGTGCGGGCGGAATTCACGCAAGATCGCGATGAAGTCATCGTGCGCTTCGCGCTGATGCAGGAAAACCGGCTTGCCGCAGTCGGCGGCCAGCTCGAGCTGTTTTTCGAACGCACGGCGCTGCGCCGGGCGGGGTGAGAAATCACGAAAGTAGTCGAGCCCGCATTCGCCAACGGCCACCACGGCCGCGTGACGGTGCAGCTCGGCGATCACGCTCAGGCTGTCGCGACTGAGCTCGCCGACATAGTGCGGGTGGATGCCGGCAGTGGCGTAGAGCACGCCGGGCCATTCTTCGGCCAGTCGGCAGGCGGCCACGCTGGCCGATTCAGTGGCGCCGGTGACAATCATCCGGCTCACGCCCTCGGCCTGTGCAGCCTCGATGACGGCCTGCCGGTCGGCGTCAAACGACTCGTGAGTCAGGTTGCAGCCAATATCAATGAGTTCCATGGCGAGCGATTGTAGCCGCTTGCCGTCGGCAGCTGTGGCTGACGACCGCGGGTGCGCTCAGTCCAGTCGAATCTTGAGCAGGCTGGCCATCTGCGGGGCGACTTTCGGCGTCACCAGATCAGCCAGAGTGTATTGCCTCAGGGTGTCGAGAAACGCTTGCAGGGCCTCATCGAGCATCCGCGGCAAGCGGCAGGCCGGCGTGATGACACAACGATTGTCCGGGCGGAAGCACTCGACCAGGCCGAAGTCCGGCTCCATGTCGCAGATGACCTCGCCCACATTGATGGCGTCCGGCTTTCGCGCCAGCTGAATGCCGCCGCCGCTGCCCCGGGTGGACTTGACATAGCCATTGAGCGCGAGCTTGTGCACCACCTTCATCAGGTGGTTGCGAGAAATCGAGAAGGCGTCGGAGATTTCCTGAATGGTGACGCGCCGCTCGCCGGTCACGGCCAGATGCATCAACACCCGCAACGACAGGTCGGCATGATGAGTCAGGCGCATGGCAAGGCGCTCAACCGGGCCGCCCGTCGGCGCGCGGGCTTGTGAGAATGGGCAGATAGAGCCAGAGAAACAGTGCGAAGGCGGCGCACCAGGCCGTGGTGGTGACCATGACGCCGCCGCGCCAGGGCAGCCAGCCCAGGGCAGTGGCGAGCCGAACGAGCGCTGCCGTCAGAATCAGAACGTAGGTGGCAACTGCGCCTTTCGGCAGCTCCAGCGGGCGTCCGGTGTGCCCCAGGGCAACGCGTGTCATCACGCCCATGATCATCACCCCCATGGCGCCGGGTCCCAGCGCGTGCATCCACGCGGTGGAGGAGGGCGTGCCGGTACCGAGGCTGAAGGCCATCAGGATCAGGCCCAGCGGAATCCACGCGTAACCGATATGGAGAATCCAGACCAGAGCATCGCTTCTTGCGCGCCAGCCTTGCCAGCCGATCACGCGGACGGCGTTGGCAATGCCCGCCAGGCCGGCGAGCCCGGCCAGCACCAACGCCGGGGCGCCGGCGAGCAGGCTCAGCACCAGCAAGGCCGCCGAAGTGATGCTCGCCGTTTCCACCAGCGGCCAGCTGCGCACCTGCTCGGGCGACATCTGCTGGCGCAGCATCCAGTTGCGCGTGAAAGCCGGAGTGATTCGTCCGCCGATGATGATGATGAGCACAGCGATCAGGCCCACCGTACCGAGCTCGACGCGCCGTACCAGGGCAGGTTCATGCGCCAGCCAGCCGGCATGGAACAGCAGGTTGGCAAGAGCCAGGGCGGAAACCACCGCAACCAGAGGCAGGTTGCGGTAATTGCCCGAGCCGATGATCACGCGCCCGGCGTAAACCGCCACGGCGGCAAAAAAGGCCACGTCGATCAGCGCAACCAGCCCGGCCGGCAGCAGCGCTGACAGCCACAAGGCGACGCGCCCGGCCAGCCACAGGCCGAACAGCAACTGCAGGCCGCGGCCCGACAGTGGCTGCGCCCCGGTCCAGTTGCACATGGCGGTGAGCAAAAATCCGGCGATCGCTGCGCCGACCATGCCGAACAGCATTTCGTGGCTGTGCCACTGCAGCGGCGAGTAGTCGCCGGCCAGCGGCCAGCCCAGCAGCAAGACACCCAGCCAGCCTACGACCGCCAGCATGGCGTAGCCCGAGGCCGCCAGGAAAAAAGGGCGAAAAGGACAGGCCCAGAGGGCCGACTCGATTTTCAGCGTAGCAGTCAGGGTACGGGTTGGCATCTGGTTGCAGTCCGGACGTGGTTGACCCGCGATGGACGGGTCAGTATGAAAGTCAGCACGAAGAGGAACAGAATCATTACGCCGGCCAGCAATGCAGGCCTTGCGCCGAGCAGCCACAGTGAGATGGCGCTTGTTGCCATCAGAGCCCCAGCCAGGCACTTGGCCCGCACCGGTATGACGCCGTGGCGCTGCCAGGCGCGAAGCGTGGCACCGTAGCGCGGGTGCCGGTAGAGACGAAAACGCAGTCGCGGGCTGGCACGCGATCCTGACCACAGGGCAAACAGCAGAAACGGCGTTGTTGGCAGTACCGGCAGCACCGCCCCGGCCGCACCCAGGCCGATCGCGGCCCAGGTCAGCGATAGCCATATCCAGCGTGGTATTGGTCTGCCGAGCCTGATCATGCATCAAGTATACCTTTTTGCCGCTGTGGCTGTCATCGTCGCTTTGCTGGCCGGTGCCTGCCGGTGCTTTCGGCATGCAGCCAGGCCGGGACCTGCCATCCCGAAAGCGCCTTTCGCCGCTTTTTGTTGCCCACCCCGCCGCCGGAACGATTAGAATTGTGCGCCAACCGTGGTTGACGATTCACCAACCCCTGTTGCCGGCTTAGCTCAGTTGGTAGAGCGGCTGATTTGTAATCAGTAGGTCGGGAGTTCGAATCTCTCAGCCGGCACCATTTCCTTCCAACAGCCCGGACACTTTTCAGGCCTCCTTGCGCTGGCCGGAGTCGTATTCGAACTCCCGACAATCGACAATCGAGTTCGAACCGAGCGGCGCAGCCGCGAGCTCGCTGGAGCGCAGCGACAGCCCGAAGGGCCAGGCCGCGTAGCGGCCGCTGCCATCCCTCAGCCGGCACCAATTTAAAAACGCCCAAAAACAGTTGGTTACCAGACCATTACCGCAGCCACTCCTTATCCTTTGTTGGTCTAATAGTTCATTGCTGGTCTATTGGCGGTCTATTTGGTGGGGACGTGTTCCTCTGCTTGCCCATTTTCGGGCGCGCTAGCTGCCAGATTCCCTGCAGAGCCTCCAGGCTCCCGGCAAAGGAAGGGGATCGTCTACTGCCTTCACTGTGAAGCAACCTTGGACAACCGGTCGATCCATGTCGCCAGAAATAGAGTCTCCACCCACCGGCGGCAGTGAATCGGCTGGCCTTTGTTTCTCCAAAGTGGTCCTCTAGGTCACTGACAAAACTGCCAGATTGAGGATTTGTCAGCTTTGTCAGTACGCCAGACTGCTTATGCAAGTTTCTTCGCCGAATACTGACACAGGCAGCGCTCCGAGTTACTGTCAAGTCTGGTGTATGACCACTGGCTCATCAAGCGGCGTCCCTGCTGATTTTGCGTTCATCTATTCCGTCGATGAACTTCACGCCGGCAACGACATCGGCCAGTTGCCGGAAGCCCCGCAGTCTGCGCCAGC
>NZ_JBJNIO010000135.1:0-23001 GCF_056324145.1 Wenzhouxiangella sp. YN1 | reverse complement strand
CTTGCGCCAGTTGTACAGGGTCGCTTCCGAAACGCCTTCCTCGGCGGCAACCTCTCGCACCGAGCGATTGTGCGGTGGGCAAAGCTTAGCCAGCACGGCCCGTCTGCGTTCTTCTGAATACTTCACTGTCAGCTCCTGTCCACCCCCTCTTAGAGACCATTTTAGAGGAGGCGACAACTATCCTGACAGAGGGGACCCTCCAGGCGAGCTACTTAGCCCTGGATCCTGATTTTGTTTGCTGATTGGAACGTTACTTTGCCCTTGCAAGTAATAGGCCCGCTTTAAAACCCGAATGAATATGCTTATGGAATCTCGAGGGCAGGGTGTCTATACTCTTTCGCTCAATCCGGAAAAAATGAGTGGGTAGATGCCCATGATCGAGCGGGGTTCAGTCGCTGCAACGCGTTCTGCTTGCCCCGATCCCGTCAAACTCCAGTCAACAAGGAAATTCAATATGACGTTTGGTTTCAGCATCCGCAAATGCTGCACCCGGCTATGCGGAGGCGCCCTGGCTGCGGCTCTGTTTGTCTCGCCGATTGCAGGTAACAGCGCCGAGGGAAGTGGCGCTTATCGACCCGGTGATGTTCTTCCGATGTCCTCGGCCTTTGTTCCCGAAGAGCGCGTTCTGACTCACCGAGAGCAGGCAAAGCTTGTGCGTGGCTGGCTGGAGAAGCGTTTCGAAACGGTGCTCCCGAAAATCATGCGCCGCGAGGGCATTGATATGTGGATCGTCATTTCTCGCGAATACAACGATGATCCGGTTTTCCGCTCATTGGCGCCCTTCGAAACCTACTCGTCGCGGCGTCGCACCATTCTCGTATTCCACGATCGCGGCGAAGGCCAGGGCGTGGAGACAATGTCTGTCGGTCGGTTTGATTACCAGGGGCTGTACACCGTGGTGCCGACACATAACGAAAAGCAGTTCGAGGGCTTGCGTCAGCTCATCGAAGAGCGTGATCCGCGCCGTATTGGTATCAATACCTCCGAGCGCTGGAACCATGCCGACGGTCTGACGGCCACTCAGCGTGACGCCCTGTTCGAGGCGCTGGGTGATGAGTACCGTGATCGCGTCGTCAGCGCCGAAATGCTGGCCGTGGGCTGGCTGGAGGCGCGTCTGCCCGAAGAAACCGACGCTTACCGTCACATCATGCGTGTTGCGCATTCGGTTATCGGTCGAGCGTTCTCCAATGAGGTGATCGTGCCCGGGGTAACCACCGCCAATGACGTGCGCTGGTGGATGCGTCAGCAGGTAGCCGAGTACGGCCTCGAGGGCTGGTTCCATCCTTCCATCGGCATTCAGCGTCGCGGCGTGGAGGGGCGCTTCAGCGGTGATGCGGTCATCCAGCGCGGGGACATGCTGTGGACCGATTTCGGCATTCAGTACCTGGGTTTTGCCACCGACACCCAGCACAATGCCTACGTGCTGCGCCCGGGTGAAGTGGAACCGCCCGCCGGGCTCAACGCTGGCCTGCGTGCTGCCATGCGCTTGCAGGAAATCACCATGGATGAGGCTCGCGTTGGCCGCAAGGGCAACGATGCGCTGGCCGCTTCGCTGGCTCGAGCCAAAAAGGAGGGGCTCGATGCAACCGTTTACTGGCACTCGATTGGCTACCATGGCCACGGTGCTGGCGCTCCTCTTGGAATGACAGATTATCAGGAAGGTGTGCCCGTACGCGGCGAGCTTCCCTACCGGGCCAATACCTGGCACTCGGTCGAGCTCAACGTGGTTCATCCCGTTCCCGAGTGGGGTGACCAGCGGGTCATGTTCTCCATGGAGGAAGACGCCATCCTGACCGAGGAGGGCTGGGATTGGGTACTGGGCCGCCAGGAGTCCTTCTACCTCATCCGCTAGCGGAAACCATCTGGATCCGGATCAGCGCCCGGGCGAGAGGCAGATGCCCGGGCGCTGGCCATCTCCGGCGGCTTTTCTGAGATCGACGCCCGTGTCGTCGGTGTGTCTCGGTCGATGTGAAACGGCTGTCCATGGATCTGATCGAAGCCTGCCGGCCGCCTGATTCATCGGCTTTTTTACAGGCGTAGGCGCGCTTTCAGTGGGTCGCCTGCAACGTATTGGTGGCGATGGCGATCAGCTACAACCCCCGTTTCATCTGCACTTTCAAAGCGCCAATCCCGTTCGAAGTGTTCGCCGAATTCCCGGTGAGTCGCTGATTCCATTCGTCTTTCATCTGTGTTCATCACACTTTTGGCCTGCCAGCGCGGGATCGTGATGAATGCGCAAAATCCATTGCAATAATCAGTTGCAAAAATATGTTAATCAGGGTACGTTGCAAATCACATTAATTAAAAACTGATTAGTTATGTCCCTGAAGCACTCCAGCGAAAGGATTCGGCTACCGCGCGACACGGCAGGCGACATGACCCAATGGCGATATCGTTCGTTGAGACCTCAGTCGCCGCTTGCCCCCCAGAGAAATCGTTTTTTACCTCATTCCCCAACCGCCTTCCGCGGTGAGCCCATTACCGCCCGCCGTAATCCAACGAGCCACCTGGCAGCTTTCTGCGATGCCCGACGTGCACCGCGTTGGTCTGTCGGGGGCGCTGAGGGAAATCAGGTTGTCACGGCGCTGCGCGAGCAGTGGTCGCGTTCGGGATTGATATCCAGTCGCTTGCGTATGCGCTGGGATTTTCCGACAGACGGTGCGAGGGACATTGCCGAATTGACGAAGTGCTCAGGGGAGCCGGTGAGGAAAGAAAGGTAAAAAAAACAACCTGCAATCAAACAACAGTGCATGGGGCGGGGTTGACGCGCAAGGTGCACAGATAACGTGGAGTAGAGCGAATATGAAGTGGAATCAGATCCTGGTCAAGACGTTGTTGGTAGGCGGCCTGCTGCTTGCAGGGGTGCAGTCACACGCTCATGACTTCGAGCTGCAAGTGCCGAAATCTGCTGACGAGAAGGCTTATGACGGCCGGATGATCCTGATACTTGCGGTTGATGATGAAAAAGAACCGCGATATCAGGTGAGCGGGAGCTTCGACGCTGCGCAGGTTTTCGGGATCAATATCGACGGCTTGAAACGAGGGCAGTCGGTCAGCATTGGTGATGAGGTGCTGGGTTTTCCTGCACGCAGCTTGAGTGATGTGCCCGCAGGTGAGTATTACGCCCAGGCGGTGTTGCACAAATATGACACGTTCAACCTTGCTAATGGCAAAACCGTCAAGCTGCCAGCTGCACGCGGCGCGGGTCAGAACTGGAGAAAAGAGCCAGGCAATCTTTTCAGTAATCCCGTCAAGGTTCGCTTTGATCCCGAAAGCGACGGCAAGATCAAGATCAACCTCAGCGAGGTCAATCCCCCAATCGAAGAGCCAGAAGACACCGAGTTCGTTCGTCACCTGAAAATTCGCAGCGAGCTGCTCTCGGAGTTCTGGGGTACCGATGTCTATCTGCGTGCGCACGTGCTGGTGCCACGGGGATTTGATGAACACCCCGAGGCTCGGTTCCCGCTGGCCATATTCCATGGACACTTCCCGGCGGACTTCGGCGGTTTTCGTACCACCCCTCCGGACCCTGATGCCGAATGCGTATACAGCGAGCGTTTCGATCTCGACTGCTACAACCACATTGAAGAACAAGAAGCATATGACTTCTACAAGTTCTGGATCTCCGAAGACGCGCCGCGCATGCTGATTGTGGAAATCGACCACAGCAACCCGTATTACGACGACAGTTATGCGGTCAACTCGGCCAACATCGGACCTTATGGCGACGCCATAACCTATGAGCTTGTTCCCGCTATTGAAAAGGAATTTCGCGGCCTGGGTGAGGGTTGGGCGCGGTTTGTATATGGCGGCTCAACCGGTGGCTGGGAAGCGCTCGGCGTTCAGGTGAAATACCCGGAAGAATACAACGGAGCGTTCGCGGCCTGTCCTGATCCGATTGATTTCCGTGAGTTCATGACAGTCAACATTTATGAGGATGAGAACGCCTACTACCGCAAGGGGCCCTTCGGGAAAATTGACCGTCCTGCCCAGCGCGATTACCTGGGCAACATCTCGCGCACGATGGAGGGCGAGAATCGCTGGGAGCTGGTTCTTGGCGACAAGACCCGCTCGGGTGCGCAGTGGGATGTGTGGGAGGCTGTATTTTCACCGAATGGTGAAGATGGCTACCCGGAGCGCATCTGGGATAAGCGCACAGGGCAGATCAATAAAGACGTTGCCGAGTACTGGCGCGAGAATTACGACCTGCGCTACATCATGGAACGCGATTGGGAAGAGCTGGGACCGAAGCTGCAGGGAAAAATTCATATCTATGTCGGCGACATGGATAACTACTACCTGAACAACGCTGTTTACCTGACCGAAGACTTTCTGGAAAAGGCAGATCCCCCCTATGAGGGCGTTGTCGACTATGGCGACCGTGCTGAGCACTGCTGGAACGGTGACCACAACAACTCGAACGCAGTTTCGCGGCTTCGCTACAACACATTTTACTTGCCGACCATTCTGGATCGCATGGAGAAAACCGCACCGGAGGGAGCTGACTTGAAGAGCTGGAGATATGACTGAGTTTTACAAGGAACACGGGTTGTCTTGGGGATTCGCAATTCTCTGAGGGGCCCTCACAAATCATTTTGATCAATCGGTCGTGGGAGTTTTGCGGCCTAAATCCAAAAGAGCAGGAGGCTCAATGAAAACACTAAAAAGGACCAGCACGCTGGCGATAGCCTCGCTGATTAGCGCGGCGCTCGGTTCGTCAGCTTTAGCCCAAAATACCGATGTCGACGACGCTTCCAGGGAGTCTGTTGACGGGGTTGAGGAAACTTCAGAACAGAATATGGACGTGATTGTAGTAACGGGGTCCCGGATCCGTTCGGCAAACGTGGAAAGCGTCAGTCCCGTTACTACCTTGACCTCAGAAGAGTTCCAGACCAGGGGCACCATTCGGACCGAGGATCTTCTGAACCAGCTTCCACAGGTGTCTGCGCTACAGGGAAGTGCTGCTTCCAATGAGGCTACCGGTACCGCCCAGGTTGACTTGCGTGGCCTTTCCCCCGACCGGACGCTGGTCCTTGTCAATGGCCGCCGCCTCCCGTATGGCTCCCCCATTTCCGTGCCGTCGGACTTGAATCAGGTGCCTTCGATGCTGATTCAGTCCGTCGAGGTGCTGACTGGCGGCGCATCAGCCGTTTACGGTTCGGACGCCATCGCAGGGGTTGTCAACTTCAAACTGATTGACAATTTCGAGGGCATCAAGCTCAGTGCCAACCTCAATTCGGCGCAGCATAACAACAGTAATACAAAGCTTCAGAAGCTGAACCGAGCCAACAACTACCCGGTTCCGGATGGCTCCGAATGGGATGGCTTCGGTGCGGAATACTCTGTTGTCATGGGCACCAATACTGCAGGTGGGCGCGGCAATATCACCGCCTACGCCAGTTATCGCAAAGTGGATCCCATCATCCAGAGTGATAGAGACTATTCCTCCTGCGCCCTGGGCACGACCGGTAGCAGGGGTGAGCAGCTCTCATGTAGCGGATCGGGCTTCGCCCACCCGGCAAACCTCTCCAATTCCCTGGGTATTCCCGATGTGCCGACAGGGTTCCGGGTTAACGATGGTCGGTTTGAAGAAGGCAGCCACGTCTTCAACTTTGCGCCCTTCAACTACTATCAGCGCCCGGATGAACGACGGTCGATGGGTGCGATGGGGCATCTCGAACTGAATGAATATGCCAGACCGTATTTCGAGATGAGCTTCATGGATGACCGCTCGGTAGCCCAGATTGCGCCCGGCACGGTCTCGGGTGGAATTCAGGGAAGAAGAGGTGGCCTCAATTGTGACAACCCATTGCTGAGTGATCAGCAGGCCGATTTCCTGTGCTCGGCTGCCGGCTTTTCCACTGGCAGCAATTATGATGCCGATGGCAACTATCTCGGGCCCGATGATATCGCCCAAGGCATTCTGTTGCGACGCCGCAACCTCGAGGGTGGTCCGCGGCAAGATGACCTCCGCCACCAGACTCACCGTCTTGTGCTTGGCAGTACCGGCAAGTTGTTCGGCAACTTCGAGTATGACTTTTTCGGCTCGTATTCGAACGTTTCATATCGTAGCCGCTTCACTGGGGATGCCAACTTCGAGCGCCTTGGTAACGCCTTGAATGTGGTCACCGACATGCGGCCGTCATCTTCCACCTTCGGGCAGCCGGTGTGCTCGATCAACGCTGATGCCAATCCGAATAACGACGACCCGGCGTGCTTCCCCCTGGACTATTTTGGTCCTAACGGCGCTTCGCAGCAGGCGACCCAGTATGTCCTGGAAAACAAGGGAATTACCGGCGATACGTCTCTCACCAACATCGTATTGTCAGCTAATGGTGACCTGGGTGATTATGGTGTTCAGATGCCATGGAGCGATTACGGGGTCGGTGTTGCGGCAGGCTTTGAATACCGCAAGAACTCGCTCGAGTATGTGCCCGATGAAATCTACCAGAACGCAGGCACCCCGGAGATGCCAGTCGAAGGCGATGTCGATGTGAAGGAGTTCTTTGCAGAGGTCAATGTGCCCCTCGTGACCGACATGCCTTTGATCTATTCACTCGGGTTTGAGGCAGCCTATCGCTATTCGGACTACAGCACTGATTTCACTACTGATACCTACGGCTTCGGTCTGGACTGGTCACCCACGGACTCGCTGCGAGTTCGCGCGAGCTACCAGCGAGCGGTGCGTGCGCCCAACGTGATCGAGCTGTTTTCCAGCCAGAACAAGTTCGAGGTCGAGCTGACAGAATTGCCCAACGGTAGCTTCGACCCCTGCTCAGGCGCAAACCCTTATGCGTCAATGGAAGAGTGCGCGCGCACCGGTGTCACGCCAGCGCAGTACGGGAATATTCAGGACAACCCGGCTGGTCAGTTCAACACCATTGTCGGAGGCAACCCTGATCTGCAGCCGGAAAAAGCAGACACGTATTCCCTGGGATTGGTCTACAGTCCTTATTTTCTCGAGGGCTTGACGTTGTCAGCCGACTACTTTGATATCTCGGTGAGCGACCTCGTTGGTAGCGTCAACCCCAATCTGGCAATGAATAACTGCCTTGAGACTGGCGACCCGTACTTCTGCGGCCTGATTCAACGCGGTCAGGGTGGGTCACTGTTCCTGTTCGACGACGGATACTTCGAGCGATTCAATATCAACACCGGATCGCTTGACACCACTGGCGTGGACCTTTCAGCCGACTATCGTTTCGGGATCGGGGATATGGGTGATATCGGATTGAACTTCGTAGGCACCTATGTGGATGAGTTCAAGTCGACACCGCTGCCCAACTCCCCCAGCGAGGACGTTTACGACTGTAAGGGATTGTATGGTGGTCTGTGCGGCCGACCACGCCCCGAGTGGCGGCACAAGATCCGCGCCGGATGGACAACGCCAGTTGATCTGTCGGTGTTTCTCACATGGCGCCATACGAGTTCTGTGGATATTGCCCAGACCAGTTCGCAACCTGCACTGGAAGGTAGCTACGCTGAAGTCAACAAGTCCCTGGGTTCCAGGAACTACTTTGATCTTTCCGCGAACTACTACTTCTCGGACCAGGTTTCGCTTGTCCTTGGTGTGAACAATCTGCTGGACCGTGATCCACCGTTGACTACGACGGCGGCTATCGAGGATGGCGGTAACGGCAATACGTATCCGCAGTTCTATGATGCCGTGGGCCGAACCGTGTTCTTCGGTATCACCTATCAACCGTAAGCAGCGGTAACGGTGAGGGAGCGGAGTGTTCATGCACTCCGCTCCCTTGCTTTAATCATCAAGCTTTGGAGGACCCGTCATGCGATTGTCTTGTCGTGCTACAAGCCGGCTTCTGACCCTTGTTGCTCTCGTTTCACTTGCATTGGCACTGCCGACGGCAGGTTTCAGTCAAGTCAGCAAGCAGAAAAAGGATGAAGCGTTATCTTTACTTAAAGATATGATTCCCTATCGCACTGCCAAGGGGTACGGCCAACTTCCTGCCCTGGTAGATCACCTGACGTCCATATTGCGTGAGGCGGGTTTTCCGGAGGAGGACATCATCGAAGTTCCTCTGAACATCGATGGAGAGGATGTCAGTGGTTTGATTGTCCGCTATCGAGCTTTGTCAGATTCGCCCGAGCTTGATCCCGTTGTTTTCATGGCGCATATGGACGTTGTTGACGCCTTGCCAAAGAACTGGGACACCTCTCCCTATAGCCCGGAGATGATCGATGGCTATCTCTACGGTCGCGGAGCGCAAGACAACAAGTTCGGCGTAGCTTTGCTTGTGTCAACGTTTATCAATCTCAAGCAATCCGGATTCGAGCCCGAACGTGAGCTGGTGCTGGCGTTCTCAGGTGACGAAGAAACCGGGATGTTGACAACCCGCAAGATTCTCGAAAACCCCGTGGTCAAGAGTGCTGATTTTGCGCTCAACTCCGATGCCGGCGGGGGCAGTATATCCGCCGATGGAGAACCCCTGGCGTTTACCATGCAAACCGCAGAGAAGGCATACGCAACTTTCTCCTTGTCAACAACGAACCCGGGTGGACATAGTTCAGCGCCCAAGCCCGAGAATGCTATCTATGACCTTGCGCGTGCTCTGCTCGCAGTTGAGACGCTGCAGTTCCCTGTGCAGTTCAACGAGATCACTCGCTCCATGGCCAAGGCAACGGCAAAGCGCGAGGGGGGCGAGGTCGAGCGTGCACTTGACGCACTGCTGCAGGACCCGGCCGACAAGGGCGCAATCGAAACCATGAAGCGCTATCCGCAGTTTTCCAACATGTTGTGGACAACCTGCGTTGCGACCATGTTGGAGGCAGGGCATGCGGAAAATGCGCTCCCTCAAGACGCTCAAGCAACGGTCAATTGCCGAATCTTGCCCGACACCGGTGGCCTCGATCACGTGCGTTCGGAGCTCGCTCGAGCAATCGATAACCCAGAGGTCAGGATCACCGAGCTTGGTGAAACGGTCGAGAGCCCAGCGTCTCCCATTCGGGCAGATGTGCTGGAAGTTCTCCAGCAAGGCGTAGAGGTGAATTACCCGGGAATGACGCTGCAGCCAGTCATGTCTTCCGGCGGCACCGAGGGCCGAGAGTATCGAGTGGCAGGAATACCGACATATGGCGCTGGCAGTCTGGCTCTGGTTCGACCGGATGACAGCCGTGCCCATGCTCCTAATGAAAGGATCCCGGTTGAGTCCTTTTATCGGGAAATGGACTATTGGGATTACGTCATTCGAACCCTGGGCGGCGGTACAGTCCAATGACTGCTGAATCACGACGAAGATTTCTTAAATCCAGCGCTGTTCTGACGCTGCTGGGTAGCGGCGTAGCCGGTTGGGGAGCGTTGAGGGCAGCAGAGTCCAGCCCGCCAAAGTCGGGTCTGGAAGGGCTCAAGCCGATGACCGATGGCGCCACTTTCATCAGCGGCGCTGAACGAAAAGCACGGCGAAGAAAACTGCGTGCGCTGCTGCGCAAACAAGGCCATGGCATGGCGTTGATTGAACCAGGCAGCACGCTGGAGTACTTTACCGGCGTCAAATGGTGGATCAGCGAGAGGCTGACAGCGGCGATCATTCCGGCTGAAGGCGAAATGACGTTCATTACTCCGTCTTTCGAAGAAAGCCGGCTCAAGGAGATGCTACCCGGATCAGCACAAATCATTACCTGGGAAGAGGACCAGGACCCATTCAGGCTGCTGTCTGACTGGCTGAAAAAGCAGTCGCTTTCGGATAGTGATATCGCCCTTGATGAGTCCGTTCGCTATTTCGTCGCTCATCGATTGGCCGCAAGTGCTCCCGATGCGACGCTGACATCGGCCCGTGACGAGGTCAATGCCTGCCGTATGATCAAGTCCAGCGCGGAAATTGCGCTCATGAAACTCGCCAGCGACATAACCATTCGCGCTTATCAGGCCGTATATCCCCTGATTGAACGCGGTATGACGCGCGAAGACATCATTCGGTTGATGTATCAGGCTCAGACAGCTCTTGGCAGTGACCAACCCGGCGGTGGCGCGCAGATCGGTAAAGGCAGCGCCCTGCCGCATGGTTCCAAGGTGCCCGAGCAGATCGACGATGGCTCAGTCGTCTTGATGGACTTTGGTTGTACGGTAGGCGGATATCATTCCGATATATCCCGCACATTCGTTTTCGGTGAGCCTGACGCGGCGCAGAGAAAGTTATGGAACCATGTGCACCGAGGCCAGCAGATAGCTTTCGAGGCAGCGCAGGCCGGGACCCCGGCAGGGGCCGTGGATGACGCGGTGCGCGAATATTACGAAGAACTTGGTTATGGCCCCGGTTACAAGCTTCCAGGACTTTCTCATAGAACAGGTCATGGCATTGGTCTTGACATCCATGAGCCGATCAACTTTGTTCGCAACGAGAGAACTCCATTGCAGCCGAATATGTGTCTGTCAAACGAGCCGGGGCTCTATATTCCCGGTCGATATGGAGTGCGGCTCGAGGATTGCCTGTATATAACGGAGCAGGGGCCCCGCTGGTTTTCCGAGCCGCCATCGAGTATCGATGATCCAATGAGCTAGCACGCCAGGCTTCAGGACAGCCCCGTTGAGTAAGCATCATTACAACAAGAGATGAAGATTATGAGATTTCGTATTGAACTGGTATTGCTCTGCATCGGCATGGCGTTGGCTTGCAGCGGTGGATACGCTGCAAACTCATCCATGCCCGGGCTGCCCGATCTGCGGGATCGTGCGGAGGTTCAGAACCGGTGGCTGGAACAGAGACTGGACCAACTGGTACCTGAACTGATGCGTGAAAACGGCGTGGATATGTGGATCATCATCGCCCGTGAATATAATGAGGATCCGGTTCTCGAGACCATGTTGCCGGCGACCTGGATGTCGGCACGCAGGCGGATGGTGCTGATCTTTCATGATCGTGGCGAGAGCGGCGGGGTCGAGCGGATGGCGATCGCAAGATACCCCGTAGGCAATATATTCCCATCGGCCTGGGATCCGGATGCGCAGCCGGATCAGTGGGCGCGCGTCGCCGAGATTGTGCGTGAGCGAAACCCGGATCAGATAGCCATCAATGTCTCCGAGACATTTGCTCTCGCTGACGGCCTGTCGGTCAGCCAGTATCGTCAATTGCAATCCGCCCTTGGAGCTGAGTATTCCAGGCGCCTGGTCTCTCATGATGCGCTGGCCATCGGGTGGCTGGAGACACGCATAGCCGCTGAGATGAACACCTATCAAAGCATCATGCGCGTAGCGCATCGCATCGTTGAGCGGGGTCTGTCAGAAGAAGTGATCACGCCCGGGGTCACTAGCACGGACGATGTGGTCTGGTGGTATCGAGAGACATTGGCAGATCTGAAGGTTCAGCCATGGTGCCAGCCCAGCGTGAGTATTCAGCGCCAAGGAAAGTCAACATTCAAGATCGGAGAAATGGTTTTTGACAACACCAACGTGATCCAGCCAGGTGACCTGCTGCACGTTGATTTCTGCATGAGTTATATGGGGCTCAAGACGGACACCCAACAGATGGCCTACGTTCTCAAGCCGCGTGAAAGCGAAGCACCCAAGGGCCTGCGCGAGGGGCTTTACGCGGCAAACAAGGTACAAGACGCGCTGATAAACAACTTCAAAGAAGGTCGCAGCGGTAACGAAATTCTTTTTGCAGCACGCAAGGAAGCGATCGATAACGGCCTTGAGCCCACGATCTATACGCATCCGATCGGTTACCACGGCCACGGTGCCGGGCCTGCGATCGGCTCCTGGGAGCAGCAAAATGGCTCGCCGGGGACCGGTGACTATCCGCTGCGTGCAAATACCGCGCACTCCATCGAGCTGAACGCAATCGAACCTGTGCCGGAGTGGGGAAACCAGGAGGTTCGCTTCATGCTGGAAGTGGATGGGTTTTTCACCGGGGAGGACTTCTATTACATCGACGACAGGCAAACAGAATTGTTGCTGATTCCTCGGCTGAACAATACAAGGTAGTTTCCACCAAGAAAACAATGTGAGAATGCAACAATGAGTGCTACTGTCAAGAGTTTACTGTTCACTGCGTTGATGGGTATGCTGCTTGCGGCGCTGCCGCTTGGCGCTGCCGAAAAGACCGTGCTCGATGAGCCGGTCAGCAAGGAAGTGTTGAACGCCGTCGTCGATTGGCGTGACCAAGCGGTGGGCTTGTTGATTGATATCGGCGGCATCGAGTCGCCATCGGGGAAAGAGCTGGAAAGAGCCACGCGCGTGGCTGCTGCAATGCGCGAGATCGGTCTCTCTGACGTGCGTGTGACTGATGCGCCCAATGCCGTCGGCAGGATAGCAGGACGCTCCGGCAAAGCCATCGTATTTGTTTCAACCCTGGATGATCTCAAGACAGTAGCAGAGCATCAACGTGAACGGGGTAGACCGCCGGCAGTGGAGGGCAATCGGGTCGTAGGGCCGGGAACCAACACCTCCTCGACCACCGTAGCGATGCTGACGGCGGCACGTGCTCTGATCAGTTCCGGCGTAGAGCCGGAACATGATCTGATCTTCGCCGCCGTTGCGCAGGAAGAAACCGGAATGGTCGGCATGCGTGAGCTCTACGATGAGTACAAAGGACGGGCCGAAGCATTCGTCGACATTCTCGGCGACGGGCGCAGCATAGCGTACGGCGCGCTTGGAATTCACTGGTGGAGGGTCATCGCTACCGGCCCGCCCGGGCATACGCTCAGAGGGGGCTTGCCGAACGTCAATCTGGGTATTTCACGTGCAGTGGACCGAATCCTCGGACTGCCACAACCGGCGCGCCATGATGATCGCATGACCCGCATCAATATTGCCATGTTGCAAAGCGGCGCGGTGTTTAATCACAAACCCCCAGAAGGCTGGTTCTCACTGGATATACGCTCGCTTGACGCGGCGATAATTTCGGAAATTGAAGACGCCGTCGATGAGATTCTGGATGACGTTGCTCAACAGACCGAGACCCGGTTCAGGCTGGAGCCGGTCAACAAGGTACCCGGTGGGCAAATTCCGGGAGCGCTCGAAAGTGACCTCGTGAGGTGGTCGAAGGCCGTTTCCATGCGGATCGGGGTGTCGCCCGAGTACACGGATGCCGGCTCAGCCAACCTCAATGTTGCCATCGCGGCCGGAACGCCGGCGATCGGTCTGGGCGGCGAGCGCGGCGGGCGTCGCGGATTTGCAGATGAGTGGGCTGATATCGAGACCATGCTCAGATCTGCAAAAAGCGTAGCACTGCTGGGCGTGACCTTGGGCTCCGGAGATTCGGCACCCTCACCTTGAGCGCCGGCTCGGCAGGCCGTTTTTGCGTTGCTGCGCTCACCTGCTGCCTCTAGTAGTCAACATATTCATCTGAAAATCCAGGAGCATGTCCATGAGAATCTTGATAGCTGCACTTTCCATTCTTCTGCTAACCAGCGCAGCAATGGCAGATACCAGAATCAAGGGTGAAGCTCAGTTACGCTGGGAGCGCATGAATCAGATTCGTCAGGACAAGTTTGACCTGGTGCTGCCAGAGGTCATGCGTGAAAATGACGTTGATATGTGGATAACAGTTAACCGTGAGGGTTATGAGGATCCTCTGACGGAAGACTTCGGTCGTGGTTACACGGGTGACTGGGGATACTATATTTTTACCGATCGGGGTGGCGATCGGATCGAACGGGCCGCTTTGGGCATTGGCACCTATCTGGTTGAGGAAAATGGTGCTTATGACATCTACAGTTCTGATTTCGACCTCAAGAAATTTGTCTCCGAGCGTGACCCCCAGACCATTGCTCTGAATTTTGCCGAACACATCGGGGGTGCTAACGGTTTGACCACTACGGCGAAGGCGAAACTGACCAGAGAGTTGGGTGACAAGTATGCAGCCCGTTTTGTGTCGGCACAGAAGCTCGCTTCGGATTTTCGCTCGCGTCGCGTTGCTACCGAGATCGCTGGCTTCGCTACTGCTGGTGAAATGTCGCGCGTGATTGCCGAGCGTGCTTTGTCCAACGAGGTGATCACCGCCGGAAAAACCACGTTGGAGGAGGTGGCCTGGTGGATCCGCGAGCAGCAATTCGCGCAAAATCTCGGTACTTCATTCGGCATGCCGTCTGTATACATAACCGGTCCGGATGGGATTGAAGCGACCTCGACTGATCGGATTATCCAGCCCGGAGACTTCCTGTCGCTGGATTTCGGCGTCGGCTATCTGAACTTCTATACCGACATGAAACGCCACGCCTACGTGCTCAAGGATGGCGAAACCAGATTGCCTGAAAGTTACCAGAAGGCATTCGATAATGGGCGTCGGGTTCGTGAGGTGATCAGGCGCAACATTCACGTGGGCAAGACAGCTGGGGAAATTTTTGACCTGGTCAACAACGAGATCAACAACGCCGGGTTTTCGGTAATGGCTAAGGCCAACTCGCCAACAGATGACCCTGCTGATATCGATGTGATCATCGGTTGTCACTCAGTCGGCAATCTCGGACATGGTATCGGTCCGTCCATCGCTTGGTTCAACCCCGAGCGCATGACCTATACGATTCAGCCCAACACCTTGTTCGCAATCGAACTGTTTGCCTACACCGCCATTCCTGAATGGGGTGGAAAAAAGCTGCGGATTCCTCTGGAAGACGACGCAATCGTCACTGAGCGTGGTGTCGAGTGGCTTTATCCGATCAATCAGCGGGTTCTGTTGATACGCTGAGAGAGTACTGGTGGCTGACTTGGCAGCTACCTTGGTCGTCGGGCTGACCTTGTTGTTTACCTGCAGCAATCTGGCCAGACCGGCCCTGGTGAGTCATGTGGAGTAGTTCCGAATGCAGAGATTGTTCAGATGGCGTCCGGTTGCCGGGGGCTTGGTAGAAGCCCGCGGCGCGTGGCGCTCGAGACTGTTGGCATGCAAGGCGCTGCGCTTTGGCGTATTGCTGGTTGGCCTCGCACTTATGGTTCCTCAGGCCGTTGAGGCTCAGCTGGCCCAGGAGCGCACGCAGCGTGAGCTGGCTGTCAAGCTGGAAAAGCTGGAGACGACGTTGCAGCCCCTCATGCAGAAGCACGGTGTGGATATGTGGATTATCTATACCAGGGAGAATGACCCGGACCCCCTGATTCAGCTTTTCGGTGACTATATCAATACCGCTTCGGGCCACCGAAACGCCTATATCTTCTACGATCCGGGCACCGGAGAACCCCTGGAAAGGACTGTGCT
This sequence comes from Wenzhouxiangella sp. YN1, assembly GCF_056324145.1. Taxonomy (NCBI): domain Bacteria; kingdom Pseudomonadati; phylum Pseudomonadota; class Gammaproteobacteria; order Chromatiales; family Wenzhouxiangellaceae; genus Wenzhouxiangella; species Wenzhouxiangella sp. YN1. The sequence goes on along the minus strand of NZ_JBJNIO010000135.1, from coordinate 7,858 downwards.
GGGCACCCATGTGCGCGGTCATGTATTGCCCTTTTTTCCTGATGTCACGGAATCGGGTCACGGTTACGGGCAGGAGGGACTGGCCCCCCACCTCCGGGAGTATGTCAAGAGTCGGGCGCCCGAGACTATTGCGATCAATCGCTCCCGAACCATCACCATGGCCGACGGGCTCTCGTTGGAGGGGTATAAGTACCTGGTGGATGCATTGGGGTCGGAGTACGAAGCGCGGTTTGTCTCCGCCGAGCCGCTGGCGATTGACTATATCTCTCATCGAACACCGGCCGAGCTGGAAATCAGCATCGAAGCCAGCTGGATTACCTGGAATCTTCTCCGCCGCGCGTTTTCCAACGAGGTCATCACTCCCGGCGTCACTACCAACGAAGATGTAATGTTCTGGCTCAACGATCAGGTACAGAAGCAGCAGCTGAGCCTGAACTTCGCAACTTCGGTGACGATCCACAGACAGGGGGTGGAAGGGGGCTTGAGTGAGCATCAGGCAGTGGTTATCCAGCCGGGTGACATGCTGCACACCGATTTCGGTATTCAGCTCATGGGGATTGGTACCGATCAGCAAAAACAGGTTTACGTGCTCCGACCTGGTGAAACCGAGCCCCCGGCAGGGCTGCAGGCTCTTTTCGCGCAGTCAGCGCAGATGGCCGAAATTATCGCCGCGGAGTTGAAGCCCGGTGTGGAGGGGCGGGATGTGAAGGCCAGGGCCGAGGCTCGAGGGCGGGAAGCGGGGATCACCAATCTTCTTTATTCTCACTCTCAAGGCAACTGGGTACACGACGCTGGTGCTTGGGCGATCGCTGATTGGCCCGAGCGGTATGGGAATCACCCTCGGGAACCGGTGCGGCCCACAGAGTTCTGGTCCATTGAGTTTTCAGTCACGGGAGAAATTCCCGAGTGGCAAGGCCAGACCCTCAGCATGGGGCGGGAGGAAGATGGCTGGGTGGACAAGGATGGCACTTTTCACTGGATGACCGGACCGCAGACCGAGATCTGGACCGTACGAAGCTATTAACCCGGCATCAAACCAGGTTGCATTCAGCTGCGCTGTGCATCCCGACAGCAAGTTTCGGTAACGCCGTCTGGCGGGATGCACAACGCCGCCTGTCGTTCAATATCAATATGTCAGGCTCACGTGTCGTGAGTATGGTCGAGCGGCTCTCCGGTCCGATTTCAACCCATCGCGGTATCGAGCAGCATCATGATCACGAATCCGATCATCAGGCCGGTGGTGGCCGCGGCCTCGTGGCCCTTGCGGTGTGATTCGGGAATGATTTCGTGGCTGATGACAAACAGCATGGCCCCGGCCGCCAGGCCCAGGCCCCAGGGCAGCAGCGCCCAGGACAGGCCGATGACGGCGGCGCCGAATACCGCCATGACCGGTTCAGCCAGGCCCGAGAGCATGCCGATACTGATCGCGATGCTGCGACGATAGCCGGCTGCCAGCAGTGCCACGGCCACCACCAGCCCTTCGGGAATGTCCTGGATGGCGATGCCCGCCGCCAGCGCGTGGGCGCTGGCGATGTCCTGTGCGGCGTAGGCCACGCCGATGGCCAGGCCTTCGGGCAGGTTGTGCAGCACAATCGCGATCACGAACAGCCAGGTGCGCCTGAGCTTGCGCGCGCCGGGCACGTCCAGACCCTCGCGCCCCTTGATGAAGTGTTTGTGCGGCAAAAGCTGGTCGAGCAGCATCAGCGCCGCCGCTCCCAGCAGGATCGAGGCACCGATCACCGATCCGGCCGCCCACGGTCCGCCGCCCCACAGGCCCTGCTGCTGTGCCGCCTCCAGGCCGGGCAGAATCAGCGAGAACGAGCTGGCGGCCAGCATGACTCCGGCGCCAAAGCCCAGCAGGGTGTCCTGCAACCGTTCCGACAGGGTCTTTGAAAACAGCGCCGGCACGGTACCCAGGGCGGTGGCGAGCGCTGCAACTGAACCTCCCAGCAGCGCGTTCCAGACCGGCGGTCGTGCCCGCACAAAACTCCAGAACGGGCCGGCCAGCGCCACCAGGGCAATGGCCGCGACGATTGTCACCGGCCAGAACCAGCGGCGGGTGTGCAATGCTGCCGTGCGTGGACTCATGCTTGCGCTACGGCATCACAGCAGTAGCAGCACCAGCCGGTAGGCAAAGTAGAAGCCGATTGTGAATACGGCGGCCGTAGCGATCCGGTTCCTTGTCGTATGGAGATAGCACAGGAGGAAAATGCCGACGTAGACCATGGTCATCTCGACGTTGCGGAACCACGAGTACAGGTTGAAGTCGACAATCCTCAGTATCAGGGCGGCGGCCAGCAACAGGCTGGGAAGGATCAGGATAGCGCCCACTTTTTCAGCAAAGAAGCCCGTGCTTCGGGCCGGGCTGTCGTTGCGGCCGGCGAGCCAGCGCAGGGCGTAAGTCGCGACCACCAGTGGTATGCCGATGGCCAGCACCGACCGCAGGCCGGAAGTGATGTGGCCGAACTTGAACGTCCAGCTGCTGAAACGGGTGACCTGCGCCATGAAGATGTAGACAAAGGTGATGCCCAGAAAGACGCCAAGATTGATCAACCCCAGTCCGAGCGAGGCGCCGTTGTCGCGATGAAAGTACTCATCGGGCTGCATGATCACTTTGCGCACATGGTCGATGTAGGTGTTTGCAGCGTCGGAGCCGCCTGATTCAGGCCCCGCGCTGGCCGGCTTGCTGCCCGGGTCACTCTCCGGCGGCGCGGTCTGGTCTTCGTGTTCTGGTCTGTTCATTTTCAACCACCTCCCGATTGAATCATGGATTCCTGCTCCATCGATACTAACCCGGCCACTGAAGGGAATGGGTTGCGCGGCTCCGGACGGGGTCTTCTCCCTGAGAACGGTTCGCTATAATGATGGCACTTGCGCCCGCAAGGTCATTTGCGAGATGTCGAGCAGGTCCTGAGGTTCGATTCTGCACCGCCCGGTGCGCCAGGGCAAACTCACCAGAAGCAGGAAGCCGAAATGCAAGCGAAGATTTTTTTGCAGGCGGGCCTGGCGGCTGTCGCCATGGTCGTGATGCACACGGCATCAGCACATGTGACGCTCGAGACGGCTCAGGCAGCAGCCGGGAGCTACCACAAGACGGTTCTGCGTGTTCCGCACGGCTGTGGCGGTTCGGCCACGGTCAAGCTGCGCGTGCAGATCCCCGAAGGCATGATTTCGGTCAAGCCGCAGCCCAAGCCCGGGTGGCAGCTGGACATGGTGCCGGGCGACTACGATCAGGCCTATCATCTGCACGGTGCCCGCATCACTTCGGGCGTCAGGGAAGTTGTCTGGACCAGCGGGCCGCTGCCTGATGACCAGTTCGACGAGTTCGCCTTCATGGTTTATCTGGCCGAAGATCTGGCCGAACAAGAGCGGGTGTATCTGCCCGTGGTGCAGGAATGCGAGCAAGGCGTCGAGCGTTGGATCGACAAGGATGAAAACTCCGACTCGCCCGCGCCCCTGCTGCGCATCGAATCCGGCGCGTGACCGGCGCGGCGCGCCTGCCGCCAGCCCCTGAATGCAAATGTTCAGAGCGATTCCCCGCCCATGGCCCGAGGTTGCTGGGCTGGAAGCTGCTGATGCTGGCCACCGGCCTGCTTGGCCTGGTGTCGGCTTTGTCGTGGGCGCCGCCGGCACTGGCGCACGCGGGGCTGATCGAATCGCAACCCGCGCACGACGCGCGACTGGCCGCTTTCCCGGAACAGGTTGTTCTGCGCTTCAACGAACCGGTTTCACCGCTGAAGGTCAACTTGCTCACGCCGGCGGGTCAGAGCATCGAGCTTGCAGATATCGCCCATGAGCAGGCAACCGTGCTGGTTTCACTGCCCGAGAGCCTGGATGAGCGCGGAACCTACGCGCTGAGTTGGCGCGTGGTGTCGGCCGATGGTCATCCGATCGGCGGCAGCCTGCTTTTCTCGGTCGGCGCGCCAACCACCGCAGTGGAGGTTTCAGAACAGAGCAGCACCGCTCGGGGGTTCGCGATCTGGCTGAGCCGGCTGCTGTTGTATGTCGGTCTTTTCCTTGGCCTGGGCGGCGCAGTTTTTTTCGCGTTGTTTGACCTCGACGATGCTGCCGCCCACAAGGCATCGCGCCTGACAAGCGTGCTGATCTGTCTGGGCGCTGGGGCGGTGGGGTGTTCTCTCGGGCTGTTCGGTCTGGATGCGCTCGACCTGCCGCTGAGCGAGGTTCATCGCTGGCAGGTCTGGCGCATCGCCGTCGGATCCGGCCCCGGTGCCTCGGCGGGCCTGGCCCTGCTTGCCCTGGGGCTGGCCCTGAGTGCGCGGCTGGGCGGGCGGCGCTGGCAAGTCCTGGCCGTGCTGATGGCACTTGCCCTGGCCGGGTTTTCGCTGGCTGTCAGCGGCCATGCCAGCATCGCACCGCCGCAGTGGCTGGCGCGTCCGGCGGTCTGGCTGCACGGGGTGGCGGTGGTGTTATGGGCCGGCGCGCTGCTCCCGCTCGGGCGGCGACTGGCCTCGCATCATGGCGGCCGCAGGTCGGCGTTGGCCCGGTTCTCTGGTGTCATCCCCTGGGTACTGGTGGTGCTGGTGGCCAGCGGTGTGGTTCTCGCTTTTCTGCAGGTCGATCATCTGCGCTCGCTGGTGAGCACGCCTTACGGGTGGATACTGCTGGGCAAGCTCGCCCTGGTAGGTCTGCTGATGGGCCTGGGAGCGTTCAATCGTTACCGCCTGACGGCGGGCGTGGTGCGCGGTGACACGGGTTACCAAGTGCGAATGCGACGCGTTATCATGTTGGAAGTCATGGTGGTGGTGCTGGTGCTTGCGTTGGTGGCGCTGTGGCGCTTTACCCCGCCGCCGCGCAACCTGGCGCCGGCGCTGCCCGTGACGACCATGGCCAGCCACCTCCACAGTGCTGGAACCAGCGCTGAAATCGAGATTCGTCCGGGCGACGGCGATGCCGCCGGAACGCTTCGCCTGCAACTGTTTGGCGAAGACGGTTCACCCCTGGAGGCGCAGGAAGTACAGGTCGCTTTCTCCAACGAAAGGGCCGGCCTGGAGCGCTTGCGCTTCAAGGCTCATCCAGGCGCCGACAAGGGAAGCTGGCAGGTGCCCGAGCTCAAGCTGCCGGCGCTGCCGGAGTGGCAGGTCGAAGTCGAGGTGCTTGTCACGGACTTCGAGCGTACGCGGATATCGGGCGAGGTTTCCATGCCAATGAACTAAAAAGGAGCAGCGTGTCAGTGAATCAGCCAGTGAGTCGCGCAACCGGCGGCCGTTGTATCAGCCCAACGGTGACCAGTGTTTTCCCGGCCGTCATTTTGGTCGTAGCGTCTTCAGCCTTGTGGGCCGCCGAAGGGCTGGATGAGGGCGACACGCTGGACCGCATCGAGGTCGAGGGTCGGCAAGGCTCGTCCCTGACCGTACAGAGCACGCAGCAGGCGCGGGAGGCCATCGAGCGCATTCCCGGTGGTGTGGCGCTGGTCTCCGATCTGGAGTGGCGCGAAACCCAGGCCGCCACCATGAAGGACATGCTGGATTTCACCCCCGGCGTATTCGTGCAGCCCAAGTGGGCCGGCGACTCCCGTTTGTCGATTCGTGGTTCGGGCCTGTCGCGCTATTATCATTTGCGCGGGATCAGCCTGTATCAGGACGGCGTTCCCATGAACAACGCTGACGGCAGCAGCGACTTTTCCTGGGTGGATCCGACGGCATATCGCTATACCGAAGTCTACAAGGGCGCCAACGGCATGCGCTATGGCTCGGGTACGCTGGGTGGCGCAATCAACTTCGTCACTCCCGGCGGCGCCGACGCTGAGCGTTTCCGCGGCCGCGTGGATATTGGCAGCTTCGGCTGGCTGCGGACCCATGCCAGTTCGGGCATGGAGTTCGACGGGGGAGATGGTTTCATTACTGCCTCGGCCCAGCGACAGGACGGCTTTCGTGACCACAGCCGCGGAGATTCACAGCGCCTCAGCGGCAATATCGGCTGGCAGCTGGGTTCGCAGGCCGAGACCCGGTTCTATCTTTCCGGGCTGCGGGCCCGCCAGGAATTGCCCGGCTCGCTGATGCGCAGGCAGGCGCTGGCGCACCCCGAGCAGGCCGCAGCTGTCAACATCGTCGACGACTGGCAACACAATGTCGATGGTGCCCGCCTGGCAAACCGAACCGTGATGGAGCGCGGCAATACCCGCTATGAGCTCGGCGGCTGGCTGTCGTATAGCGAGCTCGATCATCCGATCTATGAGTACCTGGACCACGACCGGACCGACTATGGCCTGTATGCGCGCCTGGAAAATCAGTCTTCATGGGCCGGCCGTGAAAATCATGCCGTGCTCGGGCTGACTCTGTCGGGCGGCGATGTTGAAGCCCGGCAGTTCGAGAATCACGGTGGCGTCAAGGCTGCGCCTACCGACCCCGTGCGCAACAAGGCTGCCAGCGCCACACTGTATGGCGAAAACCGGCTCGAGCTGGCGCATGATCTGTCTCTGATTGCCGGCCTGCAGTATCTGCATACCCGACGCAAACGCACCGATCAGTTCAAGCCGGTGCCCGAGTCCGGCAGCAAGAGTTATGCGTTGTTCAATCCGAAGCTCGGCATGTTGTGGCAGCCGAACCAATCGCTTGCCGTGTACGGCAATATCTCGCGCAGCGGTGAGCCGCCCACGTTCGACGATATGCAGTTTGACAGTCGGGCGGCGCTCGAACGCCTGAAGGTTCAGCGCGCCACCACGTTCGAGCTGGGTACTCGCGGGGGCAACGACCGCCTGTCGTGGGATGTCTCCGTGTATCACGCGCGCATCAGCAACGAGTTTCAGTGTGTGTCGACGGCTTGGAACATCTGTGACCGAACCACCAACCTCGACCGGACCGTGCACCAGGGCGCAGAGGCCGGTCTGGGCTGGAAGCTGGCGGAGAGTCTACTCACCCCGGCCGACGGCCTGGAGCTGCAGCTGGCCTATACCTATAACGATTTTTACTTCGACAGTGACCCCGTCTGGGGCAATAACAGAATTCCGGGCGTTCCGCGTCATTATCTGCGCAGCGAATTGCTGTATACCCATACCAGCGGGCTGTTCATCGGCCCCGGACTCGAGTGGGTGCCGAAGCCCTTCCATGTGGACAACGCCAACAGCCTGCAAACCGCCAGCTATACGCTGCTCAACGCCCGGGCGGCAGGCTGGCGCTCGGACGCGCTGTCGCTGTTCATCGAGGGGCGCAATCTCGCTGACAGGAACTACATAGCGAGCGCCAGCATCACCGATGTGGCTGCACCCGATGCCGCCCTGTTCGAACCCGGAAGCGGCCGCAGCGTTTATGTAGGCATCGAGCTGACGTATGATTGATCCGGTGCGAATCTGAACCACATTCTTGCCGGGCCAGCAGTCCGGTGGCCTTGACCCGGACGTCGGATGGAATATGCCTTGATGACCCTGTCGTCGATCGATGTGCCGACGCTTGCGGTGGCGAGAGCCATTATTCAGATAACGCTGGCCGGCCTGATAGTCTGGACGGGCAATCGTCAGGAGCACCGATCAGGCACGCACTGGTGGGCCTGGGGCCTCGCCTTGCACGGTCTGGGGTTGTTGCTGTTCATCGTTGTCACCGAGCATGGCGTGCTCGACAGCATGCTCATTGTCGGCAATCACCTGTGTTTCGCGTTCAGCTCGATCTGTATTCTGCTCGGCTTCTGGCGTTTTGCGCAGCAATCGCCGCACCGGTGGCTGATTGCCTTGATCATCGGCATTTCGGTCGCCAGCCTGCTGTTGTCCCCCCTTATTCTTCAATGCGGGCTAGAAAGAGGTATGGCGTGTCAATTTCTGTCGTATAATCAGAGTGTTAAGGCACTAATCCCACGACAGAAAGAGAACACGCCATGGGTGAAACACTACCCCTTTTCAAAGCCTCGT
>NZ_JBJNIO010000134.1:0-336 GCF_056324145.1 Wenzhouxiangella sp. YN1 | reverse complement strand
AGCCGGGGCCTCATTGAAGTGGGCGAAGCCCATCCCCGCGAAAGCGGGGACCTTCCGGATGCAGCCCGCACGCCCGGATTTCAGCGCGGTGCCACCCAATGGGGATCCCGGATCAGCCTAAGGCTGTCCGGGACGACCACTTGGCAGTGGTCGGTTATCCCCGGCAATCAGCCGGGGCCTCATTGAAGTGGGCGACAGCCCATCCCCGCGAAAGCGGGGACCTTCCGGATGCAGCCCGCACGCCCGGATTTCAGCGCGGTGCCACCCAATGGGGATCCCGGATCAGCCTAAGGCTGTCCGGGACGACCACGCTGAAGGTGGTCGGTTGGCAGGAGG
>NZ_JBJNIO010000133.1:0-48568 GCF_056324145.1 Wenzhouxiangella sp. YN1 | reverse complement strand
TGCTTGGAGCCCGTATTCCCGGCCGCGAGCCGGGATCTTCTTGCCACGGCTTCCCGCCCTCGGAAGGCCCCGGCTCAAGTCCGGGGCTGCGGGACCGGAGCTGGCTGAGTGGATACCGTATTCCCGGCCTCGAGCCGGGATCTTCTTGCCAAGGCGACCGGCACTCTGAAGGCCCCGGATCAAGTCCGGGGCTGCGGGACCGGAGTTGGCTGATTGGATGACGTATTCCCGGCCTCGAGCCGGGATCTTCCTGCCAAGGGCACCGGCACTCGGAAGGCCCCGGATCAAGTCCGGGGCTGCGGGGAACCTAGGCCGGCAGGTGCGGATCACACGAGACCTGATGTAAGGTCTGGTTCCATGAACCTTTCAACCGCCACGCAGACGCTGCGGCTTGCCGGCACCACCGCCCTGCTGATCCTTCTGGCGGGCCTGGCTGTGGCTCAATCCACGCCGCCCGAGCGCTGGTTCGAGGTCGAGGCGTTCAACGCCGGCCTGGGCGAGACGCCAACCGATCTCGACCGCAGCACGCCGCGCTCGGCCGTCAGCGCGCTGCTGGCAGCTACCGACCGCGCTGAGTTCACCCGCGCCGCTCATCTCCTCGATCTCTCGCGCCTGCCGGTCGACGAGCAGGCCGAGCGCGGGCCGGAGCTGGCGCGCCGGCTCGCGGAAGTGATCGCGCGCACGATGGTAATCGACTGGCGCGAGCTGCCGGCCCGCGCCGATGCCCTGCTGGAGCGCTCGGCCAGCGATGAACCGCTGGCCGGCCAGCCAAGGCGCAGCCTGGAACTGAGCGTGCTCGATCTCGAGCGCCGGCCCGCCGAGATCCGGCTCAACCGGATCAAGCCCGCCGAGCGCGAGGCGGCCTGGGTGTTTTCAGCGCACACGGTGGCCGATATCGACGGCCTCTATGAACGCTACGGCCCCGGCTGGCTCGAGCAGCGCCTGCCCGATGCCCTGCAGCGCCCGGCATTCTGGGGCACGCGCATGTGGGAATGGCTGGTATTGCCGCTGACCATCGCCGGGCTGATCCTGCTGGGCTGGCTGACGCACGGCCTGCTGGGCTGGTTCGGGCGCTGGCTGCCGGTTGACTGGATCAACCGCGCCACCAGCCGCATGCGCATGCCGCTGACCGTGGCGCTGATGGCGCTGCTGGCCCAGTTCCTGACCGGCTGGCTGATCAGCTTTTCCGGCTTTTTCTACACCGTGCTCACGCCGCTGCTGATGGGGTTGGTCATCGTCGGCCTGACGCTGGCCACGCTGCGCAGCATCGACGCCACGCTTGAAAAAGTGACCGAGCGCTTCGTCAATGACATCGACGACAGCAGCGACCGCGATCGCCGCGAGCTCTATACCTCGATCTACGCGCTGCGCCGCTTCGTGCTGCTGGCCGCCGTGCTGCTCGGCTCGATCCTGTTTCTGACCCAGCTGCGCCTGTTCGACAACGTCGGCCTGTCGCTGCTGGCCTCGGCCAGCGTGGTCGCCGTCATCTTGGCGATTGCCGGGCGCACGGTCATCGGCAACATCCTGGCAAGCCTGCAGATTGCCATCGCCAAGCCGGTACGCATTGGCGATGCCATCGAATACGAAGGCAACTGGGGCTATGTCGAGTCGATCTACTACACCTTTGTGGTGCTGCGCACCTGGGACGGGCGGCGGCTGCTGGTGCCGGTGCAGCACTTCATCTCGCAGCCGTTCGAGAACTGGTCGATGGTCGACGCCAGCCTCACGCGCACCATGTCGCTGCGACTTGACCACAGCGCCAGCCCCAAGAAGCTGCGCGAAGCGTTCAGAAAGCTGGCCGAAAACGACGAGCGGGCTGTCGTCGATGAGCTGCTCATGACCGCGGTAACCGCCCACCACGAGGACTATCAGGAGATCACCTTCTACGCCACCGCGGCCAACCCCACCGACGCCTGGCTGATGGAGATGGACCTGCGCGAAGGGATGGCCGACTGGGTACGCCGCCATCATCCCGAATGGTGGCCGAGCGATCGCGTCGAACTGCGTCGCCCGGACAAGAAATAGAGAAGGTCAGCGCCGCAGCAGTTCGGCGACTCGCTCTTCCAGGCGGCTGTTCATCGGCTCGACTGCAGACTCGAAGCGCTCGACCACCCGGCCGTCGCGGTCGATCAGATACTTGGTGAAATTCCAGCCCGGCTCCCCTGCCGCGGCGTTGAGCGCCTGAAACAGCGCATTGGCCTGCTCGCCCTTGACCGAGCTGGGGGCGAACATCGGAAAGGTGACGCCGTAGTTGGCGTAGCAGACATCAGCGGTGGCGATCTCGTTGTCGAGCTCCTGCGCAAAGTCGTCGGAGGGAAAACCGAGCACGACCAGACCGTCACCGCGATACTTCTGATAGAGCTGCTCGAGCCCCTCGAACTGCGGCGTGAAACCGCACTCGCTGGCGGTGTTGACGACCACGATGACGTCTCCGGCATGGGCCTCGCAGAGGTTGGTTTCGGTTGACGTGGCCAGGCCACGATGCGAATAGTCCAGCAGGTTGCCGCATTCGGCCAGGGCCACTCCCGCCATACCGATCAAACCGGCAATGAGCACCACAACACGCAGGATCATATCGATTCCTCTCCAGAGACGCGGTTGATATTGAACACCCTGCCGCGTTTATGCAAGGTGAACAGTTCGCCAGTGTACCCCGCTGCCGGATGACTACCCGATCAGTCCATCAGCTCGGGCAGGAACAGCGCAATCTGTGGAAACAGCATCAGCAGCACGGTCGCAAGCAGCAGAATGAACACGAACGGCGGAGTGCCGGCAATGACATCCAGATAAGGCCTTCGGAAAATCGCCACGGCGGTGAAGATGTCGCAGCCGAAAGGTGGCGTGGCCGAGCCGATCGCCGCCTGCAGAACGACGACGGTGCCGACGTGAACCGGGTCGAGCCCCGCCGACTGAATGGCCGGAGAAAAGATCGGCGTGAGGATGAGGATGACCACGATGGGGTCGACGAACATGCAGCCGACAAAATAGGCGACCGCCACCAGGGCGAGAACCATCAGCGGATTGTCGGCGGCGTTGGCGACGACATCACCGAGCAGCAGATCGGGAATCTGCGCGAACGACACGATCCATGAAAAACCCATGCCGGCGGCCACCAGGATGAAGACCACGGCGGTGATCATGCCCGTCGACAGCGCGACCTCGGGCAGATCGCGAAGCTTGACCTCGCGATAGATGACCATCTCCAGCAGCAGCGCGTAGGCCACCGACATCGACGCCGCCTCGGTCGGGCTGAAATAGCCGCTGTAGATCCCGCCGATGATGATGACCGGAAAACCGAAGGCCAGCAGCGCCCGTCTGAGAGCCTGAAAGCGCTCGGGCCAGGTGGCTGCAGGCTGCGCCGGGATCTTCTTCCAGATCGAGACGATGTAGCAGTACACCGCAAACAGCGCCAGAATCAGCAGGCCGGGGCCGATGCCGGCAATGAACAACTCCCCGACCGAAGTCCCCGAGGCCACGCCGTAGATGATCATGCCGATCGACGGCGGAATCAGCAGGGCGATGTCGCTGGCGTTGATGATCAGCGCCATCGAAAAACGATCGCTGTAGCCGGCCTCGAGCAGGCGCGGCCGAAGCGGCTGGCCCATCGCCACCACGGTGGCCTGCGTGGAACCCGACACCGCACCGAACAGCGTGCACGAGACCGCGGTGGTCACCGGCAGGCCGCCGCGGATGTGGCCGACGAACTTGCTCACCAGATCGAGCAGGCGGTTGGCCGTGTGACCCTTGATCATGATGTCGGCGGCCAGGATGAACATCGGCACCGCCACCAGCACGCTCTGCTCGACGCCGCCGATCATCTGCTGCACCAGCATTCTCGGCTCGAGCATGGAAAACCTGGCAAACAGCAGGATCATGGCGCCCACCATCAGCGGCACCATCATCGGAAAGCCCAGCAGCAGCAGTACCACCATGACACCGGCAGCCACCAGCGCCACCTGCGCGTCGCTCAGTGCAGCCAGACCCAGCAGATCGAGAAACTCAGCCATCAGTTTTCTCCCGCTGGCCCTGGTCGGCGGCCTGCTCTTTTTCCGCAGCATTGACGAATGACGCGTGCTTGGCGGCCTGGCTTTCGTCTTCGTACTCGTCGCGGTGGTACCACGACAGATAGTTGTCCCGACTGATCACGTTGCGCAGCCCGGCAAGGAAGAACTGCACTCCACCAAGGAAGAACCCCAGCGGCACCACCATATAGATCAGATAGACCGGGAAACCGGTCGAGGGCATGATCCGGCAGCGGCCGCTGCGGTTGTCCACCAGCTCGATGAACCACCCGAACAGGAGCGCGCCGAGCGCCAGCCCCAGAGCCAGCGCGCCCAGGATGATGAGGTTGCGCTTGAGCTCGGTCATGCCGTTCAAAAACCTTCCGCCCAGCTCGGCCACCATGCGGATGAAGTGACCGGCCAGCACCATCGCCACCAGGGTGAGCGCAACCCCCAGCCACAGCGGCGTGGCCGCAAGCCACTCCGGCAACACGCGGCAGCTGCGCTGCACCGACTGCGCATACTCCCAGCCGTAATCGGCCAGCATGAACAGCAGCACCGAGGTGCCGAAACTGACGATGATCAGCAGCACCTTCCGGGCGCGCTCGGGCAGCAGGTCATGAATGGCGGACACGCGGATATGGCGGGCGCTGCGTGCGCCGATCCCGATGCCCATGAAAGTGACCACCACCAGCAGCAGCTGCGTGACGTCGGCGGCAAACTGCAGGCTCGAGCCCAGCGTGTTGCGCGAGATGACGTTGGCGACGCTGACAATCGCCATGGCTGAAATTCCGGCCACGAGGACGAATCTTTCGAACCAGTCCAGGCCCCGGTCGAACCAGCTGAACGGTTGGCGCACGGCCCGGCGCCAGGGGCCGGGTGCCCTGGCCTGCGAGTCGCTCACTGCTGCCCCTGCGCCCGTGACCGCTTCGCCCTGCCCGTATTCACCGTCGATGTCCCTCTTCGCTGCGTGAAACTGCCGGCCATTCTACACGGCTGCCGCAAGCAACCGCGACGCGTGCCCGGCCGCGACCGTGGCCCATGTTATGTTGATTGACAGCCTCAATTTCGGGAACCAAAGACATGGAGCGAGCGAGCATTCACAAACTCGGCCTGACGCTGCTGCTGACGCTGCTGTTGTGCGCCTGCGGTGATTCCGGACAGGCACCGCCGGCCGACAGCGGCAGCGACACGGCCGCGCCAGCGCAAGCCGACAAGTCAGCAACCTGGCGCTTTGCGCTCGAAGAAGTTCAGGGCAGCGTGCAGGATGCCTACGCACAGGAGTTCAAGCGGCGCATCGAGAAACGCAGCGACGGAGCAATCAACGTCGAGATCTACCCCTACGGCACGCTGGGCACCTCCGCACAATTGACCGAGATGGCCCAGGGCGGCGGCCTCGAGCTGGTTTTCGCCTCACCCGGGCATCTGGCCGACCTTATTCCGGAGGTTGGCGTATTCACGCTGCATTTCGTGCTGTCCGAGCACAACGAGGTCAATCGCGAAGTGCTTTCGGACCCGGCGGTCTATGCCCTGTTCCAGCCGGAATACAACAACCAGGATTTGCATCTGCTCGACATCATCCCCGAGGGCTGGATGGTATGGAGCAGCGACAAGCCGCTGCGCACTCTGGCTGATTTCGAGGATTTCCGCATTCGCACGATGACCTCGCCCATCCTGGTCGAGTCCTATCAGGCCTACGGCGCCAATCCGACGCCGATGCCCTATTCCGAGGTCTACAGCGGGCTTCAGCTCGGCCAGATCGACGGCCAGGTCAATCCGATGTTTGCCATCCAGGAGATGAGCTTCTACGAGGAACAGGACGTGCTGACCTACGGCCGCCACGCCCAGTTCATCTCCACCCTGGCGGCCAGTCAGCAGTGGTTTGAATCACTCAGCGACGAGCGCCGCCAGATGGTGCTGGAAGTGCGCGACGAGCTGGTTCCGTGGATCGACAAGGAGCAGATCCAGTTCAACGAAGAGCGCCTGCAGATCATCCTGGACGAGGGCGGTACGGAATTCGTCGAGCTCAACGACGAAGAGCGCCAGGCGTTCAGAGAGGCGAGCAAGGGCGTGCGCGATACCTACATCGAGCAGGCCGGCGTCACCGGCAAGGAGATTCTCGACACCCTGCTGGAAAAAGTCGCACAGGCCGACGCCGAAATCGAAGCCAGCGACGACAGCGGCAACGCCGCCGGGCCGGAGACAGAAACGAAGGGCGACAGCCAGGGCGAAAACTGATCCGACCGGCTGCCCCGACCCTGGCCCGCGGCCGCGGGCCGGGCGCCGGACTGCCGCTGCTCAGCGCAGCTGGCTGTCCTTGCTGCCGCGCCGGTTGTAGCCGCTGAAGCTCTTCTTCTCGGCCTCGTCGAGCTCTTCCTGGCAGACCACGCACAGCCGCACGCCCGGCAGCGCCTTTCTGCGAGCCTCGGGGATCGTCTCGCCGCACTCCTCGCACTCGCGCAGGCTTTCGCCTTTGGGAATGCGACTGCGCACCCGCGCCAGCCCATCCTCGACCGTGCTGTCGATCTGATCCTGCACGGCATCGTCCCTTGCCCAACCGCCGGCCATCAGCGACACGCCTCGGGCTGGTGCTCGCAATGGCCCGGCTCGGGCAACTCGGGCTGCAGCGTCGGGTGGTCGATGTTCCAGGTGTCGAGCAGTGTTCGGTTAAGCGCCGCCAGGGTCTCCGGCCAGTCGGCCAGATCGGCCACCACCACGTGCGCCGACAGCGCCACGCGGTCGCTGGCGACCTGCCAGACATGAAGATCATGGATATCGTCCACCCCCGTCACCGACGACATGGTCGCGCGCACCTGGTCGATGTCGAGCCCCTGCGGCACGCCTTCCATGACCACATGCGCGCCCTCCAGCAGCAAACGAACGGCGGCGACCAGGATGAGGACGCAGATCAGCAGCGACAGGATCGGGTCGATGGGCGTCCAGCCGGTGGCCAGAATGACAATACCCGAAGCCAGCGCGGCCACCGAGCCCAGCAGATCACCCATCACGTGCAGCAGCGCACCGCGCACGTTGAGGTTGCGCTCGCCACGGCTGAGGATCCAGAAGACGAGCAGGTTGACCAGCAGCCCCATCAGGGCCACGACCATGACCATTCCGCCGCTGACCTCGCGCGGGTCCTGAAAACGCTCCACGGCGCGCCAGGCAATCAGGCCCACCAGCGCCAGCATGACCGCACCGTTGATCAGGGCGGCCAGCACCTCGGCGCGCCCGTAGCCCCAGGTCCGCCGGTTGCTGGCCGGGCGCGCTGCAATCCAGGCGGCAAGGGCAGCCAGGCCCAGCGCCGAGGTATCGGCAAGCATGTGGCCGGCATCGGCAACCAGCGCCAGCGAGCCGGCCCAAAGGCCAGCGAAAAACTCGATGGCGGCGAAACCGAGCGTCAGGCAAAGCGCCCCGATCAGTGCCTTGCGGCTGGAGGGCGCATGATCATGAGCGTGATCTTGAGAATTCATGTTCGCGACTGTAGCGCACAAGGCCAGAGTAATAACATTGCGACTGCTGCCGACAAGAAAAAGCCCCGCCGAAGCGGGGCTTTTTCAACTGACTGTCAATTGCCTGCAGCAATTCAGTCCATCTTGCCGGTGACCCAGTAGTCGATCAGGTCTTCGTTGTTCTCGATGAGCTGACCGACGGCTTCTTCGGTGCGTCAATAACCTGCGCTTCCCGGGCTGGATTGCGCCCTGGCGGCCCCGCCCTCCGGCTGAAGGCGCTCGTAGACCTCGTGGAGCAGATGCTGTTTGGCCACACGACGAAAATCGTCGTCGTTCATCAGCCGCCCGAAGATCTCCTCGTTGCCGTCCATGCGCTCGATGAACAGGCCCTCGAGCATCTTCTCGAACACGTAGGCGAAGTTGTCGACGCTGTTGGCTTTCGCGGCCTCCTGAAGGGTTTCGTTCTCAACAGCGGATTCGGCGATCTGGTCGAAGAACAGCTGTTCGGCCGGCGTGAATTCGGTGCCGAAACGCTCGTTTAGCTTGCCGATCAGGGTCGACAGCTCCACCTCCTCGTCTTCCCCGCGCCCGGTCCCCACTTCGGTGGGGCCGTAGAGTTCCCGCGCCTCGCCTACGCCAAGATCGATCGCCCCTTCGCTGATCTTCTGCAGCCGATAGTACTTCAACGCCACCTCGTCCTCGAGTTCGAACACCGTGTCGTCGCTGCGGCGCGGCAGTTTGGAAAGCAGGAACCGGGCGTAGCCATAGAGCTTTTCCAGGCTGCTGTCCTGGTAGGGGATGATCTGGGCGAGAAAACCGTAGAGGTTGCGGAAACTGGCCAACTGGCCCTTGAAGCCTTCCTGCTCATCGTCGTCGAGTGCCTTGTAGCGTTCCACTGCCCGGTCGATGATGGCGTTGATCTTGCGGTGATCGGCCGGGGTGGGCTCGTGGCGATTGCGGTACCAGATCTCGGAGAAGGCGTTGACTTCGTCGGCAAAGAACACCTGCGCCTCTTCCAGGCGGTGCTGCAGGGTGTAGAGCTGCTGCGGGTCGCTGGGCTCGCCGACGGGCGTGACCTCGTAGTAGGACTTGAAAGCCTGAAAGATCTCGTCGCGCTCGTTGACAAAATCCAGCACGAAGGTGTCTTCCTTGCCGGGCGCGGTGCGATTCAGACGCGACAGGGTCTGCACGGCCTGAACGCCGGCCAGGCGCCTGTCGACGTACATGGTATGCAGCAGCGGCTGATCGAAGCCGGTCTGGTACTTTTCGGCCACCAACAACACCTGGTAATGCTCGGAATCGAATCTGTCCGGCAGCTCCGACTCCTTGATGCCCTCGTTCATGCCGACCTCGGTGTAGCTCTGATCGGGAAAGTCCGGATCGGTCACGCTGCCGGAAAACGCCACCAGCGAACGAATGCCGGTGATGCCGTTGTCCTCGATGTACTTGTCGAAGGCCTGCTTGTAGCGCACCGCGTGCAGGCGCGAACCGGTCACCACCATGGCCTTGGCCCGCCCGCCGAGCTTGTGGCGGGTGTGGTGACGGAAGTGCTCGACGATCACCTCCACCTTCTGCGCGATATTGTGCGGGTGCAGGGAAAGGAACCGGGCCAGCGCCTTGGCCGCCTTGCGTCGCGGCACCTGGGGGTCGTCCTCGATCGACTTGATCAGGCCGCTGTAGGCCTTGTAGGTGGTGTAGTTGGCCAGCACATCCATGATGAAACCCTCCTCGATGGCCTGGCGCATCGAGTAGAGGTGAAACGGCGGCTCGCCGTCGGGGCCGGGTTCGTTGAACACCGCCAGGGTCTTGTACTTGGGCGTGGCGGTAAACGCGAAAAAGCTGATGTTCTCCTGGCGCGGGCGCTTGAGCATGTCCTCGAACAGGGCCTTGCGCGCCTCCCCGGACAGGTCTTCCTCCTCCACGTCCAGGAACTCGCCGGCGATGGCTGATTCGATGCCGTCGCGGTTGAGCACTTTGCGAAGCTCCATGGCGGTCTCGCCCGACTGCGAGCTGTGCGCCTCGTCGACGATCACGGCAAATCGTCGGCCGCCGGTCTCGAGCGAGACCTCTTCGCCCTTGTTCGCCAGCGTTTCCATCGCCTGGTTGATGAAGGGAAACTTCTGGATGGTGGAGATGACGATCGGCACGCCCGACGACAGCGCCTGGGCGAGCTGCCGGGTGTTCTCGTCGATTTTCTCGACCACGCCCTGTTTGTGGTCGAACTGGTAGATGGTGTCCTGAAGCTGCTGATCGAGCACGCGCCGGTCGGTAATCACCACCACGCTGTCGAACACCTTCTCGTCGGCGGCATCGTGCAGGCTCGAGAGCCGGTGTGCCAGCCAGGCGATGGAATTCGACTTGCCCGAACCGGCCGAGTGCTGCACCAGGTAATTGTGGCCCGCCCCTTTCTCCCGGGCGCTGGCTACCAGCTTGCGCACCGCGTCGAGCTGGTGGTAGCGCGGGAAAATCAGCGTCTCCTTCCGGTGACGCTTCACCCCGCGCTTGGTCGTGATCTTCTTCTCGCTCACTTCCAGGTGCAGGAAGCGGGCCAGGATATCCATCAGGCTGTCGCGAGACAGCACCTGTTCCCAGAGGTAGGCCGTTCGATAGTTGTTCTCGCCCGCCGGCGGATTGCCGGCACCGAAGTCATGGCCGCGATTGAAGGGCAGAAAGCGCGTCTTCCCGCCGGACAGCCGGGTGGTCATGAACACCTGGTCGGGGTCGACGGCAAAATGCACCAGCGCGCGCTGCTTGAAGCGGAAGATCGGTTCTTCCGGATCGCGGTCGCGACGGTACTGGCGCATGGCGTCCTCGGCGCTCTGCCCGGTCATCGGGTTCTTCAGCTCCAGCGTGACCACCGGCAGGCCGTTGACCGACAGCACCATGTCCAGCGACTTGCGCGGATGCTGCTCGCTGAAATGAACCTGCCGCATCACCCGCAGACGATTCTGCGCGTAGGCCTCGGCGGCTTCCGGATTCATGCCGGTATTGGGCGCGAAATAGGCCAGCCGAAAGGTCTTGCCGAAGCATTTGAAGCCGTGGCGCAACACATGCAGCGCATGCTTGGCGGCCAGCTCCTTGACCAGCGATGCCAGCAGCACTTCACCGGCCTGCTCGCCCTGCAGCTTGACCAGCGACTGCCAGCGCCTCGGCTGGCTGGCCTGAACGAATGCCAGCACCTCATCGGGAAACAGGCCCCGCACCGTATCGAAACCCGCTGAATTGCCCTTCCCAAAGCCGCCCTGCTCGATCAGCGACTGTTCCATGGCCTGTTCGAAGTAGGTTTCCTGGTGCATAGCGTTCCCCCAGTTCATGCCACCTTGATCTGGCCGGTGACAGCATTGGTGATCAGGGCGGAGCGGTATTCTTTCAGCCGCTCAACTGCCGCATCAATTTTTAACTCAGCTTCGGCGGTCCCGGCATTCTGACGCCGGCAATACTCGGCTATTTTCCGCTGCTCTTTTAGAGGCGGAAGTGGGCAAGGAAATTGCTTTGTTCGCTCTTGGTTGATAATCCCAAGAGTACTCGCGGCAGACATCATTTTCAGCTCAGCGCGTCTCGAATATAAGTAGTATGCCAAGTAGCAGTGTTCGACATCCGGCAGCGTCATAACCACATTGATCTGTTGATTGGCAGAAAATCCTCGAGTAGATACGGCGATTTTCCCCAGCGTAGCTCCAATACCAACGATCAGCACGGATTTGGATGGGAAAAGCCGACTAACACCGTCATCAACGGCTTCCTGTGATATTTTTTTGGTCGCGCCCTCCAAGGTTATGTCGTCAGAGATGTCTCCCGGCGTATACCAATCAATCCCTTTATCACAAAAATAGTCTGCGCCAGCGCTAGGAGGAGTTGAACCGGTTTTTACCTTGGTTGATATCCTCCGAATGCTTCGAATTTCCCAATGCGCCGGAATCTCCCCCAGCCACTCGATGCCGCTGTCCTTCATGGGCACATCGGAGTCCAGCCCCTTGGTGACGGCCCGGGTGATCAGGGCAGTGCGCTTTTCGGCCAGCAGGTCCAGCAGGCGACGCTTCTTCTCGATCAGCGTATCGATCTCGGCGGTTTTTCGGTCGAGGAAATCGGCGACCTTCCGCTGGGTCGGTAACGACGGTAAGGGGAGGCGGAAGTCCTTGATGAACTGTTCGGGAACGCGCTTCTGGCCGCCGGCACCGTACATGGCGCCTTCACCCAGCTCACGGAATAGCTCGGATGCCGTCAGATAGTACAGAAAACGTCGATCGAGCTTCTCTTCAGGGCGCACCACATGTAACTCGGTCGTGCCGAATGCGACCCCGCTCTTGAGCCCCTCAGCAATCGCTCCCTTGCCGTTCTCGAAGCAAGGGGTGATCTTGGCGATTACAACATCCCCATCACGAAATGGCGTATAGCCATCTCCAACTTCTTCCAACAATTTGCCCTGATCGAGCTGAATGCCTCCGTGCTCGCCAACTGCAGCCATCGGTACGAACGAAACTTCGGTTTCCGGTGGCAGCATCACCTTTTCGGACGGGTTCACACGAGACAGGAAGCGCAGCCGACAGTCCTTCCAGCCCTCCGGACGGGGGGTTGTATGCCACAGCCCCATCGCACCAAGCCGAAGCGTCGCAGCCTGTTTGGTCACTGCGATTCCCCTTTCCTTTTCGCCTTCTGTTCCAATGCCTCCAGCTCCCGCAAGTCCTCCGCATCGGCCTCCAGCGCCTCATCCCGCCGTCGCTGAGCGTCGAATTCATCGTAGCGTTCCTGGGCGATCCGCCGGGCCTGTTCAGCGCTGACCGAACCGGCGCCTTCCAGCACGTCGCGTTCGTTGAACTCAAGCAGCCTGTCGACGTTGTTGTGCCAATAGTCGAGGGAAAGGTCCTTGCGCTGCTTGGCGCGCAGTTCGGCCTGCTCGAGAAAGATCACCACCAGGCGGTTGAGGGTGTCGACTTCCTCGGCGTCGAGGTAGTTCTTGGCAATGGTCACATCCTGCTTGCGAACGCGAGCGCCCTTCCAGCTTGTCAGCGCCATATTGGGCGCGTCGGCGTCGGCGCGCTCGACCACGATCTCGGCGGCGGTGTGGCCGGTCACCGCGTAGAGCAGCTTGTTCTGCACCTCAGCAAAGAAAAGCTGGGTGTCCCGGTCGTCGGGCCGATAGTCGCTGGAGAGCTGAAACAGGTCGCGTACCTTCTGGTAGAAGCGCTTCTCCGAGGCGCGGATATCGCGGATGCGCGCCAGCAGCTCGTCGAAGTAGTCCCAGCCGCCGGGTTCCTTGAGGCGCTCGTCGTCCATGACGAAGCCCTTGACCAGGTATTCCTCCAGATGCGCAGTGGCCCACTGGCGGAACTGGGTGCCGCGCGGGGAGCGCACCCGATAGCCCACGGCCAGAATCATCGGCAGGCTGTACCATTTGACCTGGTAATTCTTGCCATCTGCGGCAGTTGTCAAGTTTTCCTTGACAACTGCATTTTCAGACAACTCCTGTTCTTTCAGAATGTTACGAACATGCAGGCTCACGTTCTGTTTGGTCGTCTCGAACAGCTCGGCCATCTCCGCCTGGGTCAGCCAGACGCTGTCGCCCTGAACCCGGAGCTGGACCTCGGCCTGCCCGTCGTCGCTGCGGTAGAGGATGAGTTCGCCCTGGCTCACGCCGTCACCCGCTTGAGCAGTTCGAGGATTTCGCCCTCCAGCCCCCGGATATCGCGCTCGATTTCCTCGAGCGGCCGCGGCGGCTTGTAGACGTAGAAATGCCGGTTGATGGGGATCTCGTAGCCCACCCTGGTCTTGCCGTGGTCGATCCAGGCATCGTCGACGAAGGGCAGCACTTCACGCGCCAGATACTCCTCGCAGTGATCGCGCACCAGCTCGAGCAGTCGGGCGTTGTCGGCGTTCTTTTCGTAGCCCATGGGCAGCGGCAGCGGAATGTCGGCCGGCAGCGGCACAATCTCGCTGTCGCGCAGCTCCGTATCCGGTTCGGGGTTGCCCTTGGCATCGCGGCAGATGGCCGCCTCGGGGTCGCGTTCGGACAGCGCGCCGAGAATGGCTTTTTTGATCGGTGCCGGCAGTTTTTCGCCGGCGGTCTTGAACGCGACCTTGAGTACCGGCTCGAATTCGGCCCGGTCGTCGTAGCGCTGCTCGTCCATCCCCTGCAGGAGTTCGATGATTCGCTGCTGGGTTTCCTCACCGGCCTTGACCTCGGCATCGTGCTCGGCCTGGTTCTTGCGCTTCTTGCTTTTGGCCAGGTTGGCGAAGGCGGTTTCCTGCCAGAGCCGCTCGATGCGCTCCGGGCTGGCCTGAAAGTTGAGTCGCAGCGGCCGCTCCACCGTAATTTTCAGGTAGCCGAATTCGCGATTGTCGAAGACTTTCGAGCAGACCCGCTCCTCGAGTTCGTCGTGGGGCCCCACCTGACAGGTGGCGCCTTCGGCGAAGTCACCGTAAAGGCGGGTCAGTTCCTCGATGTGCTCGGGGCCCAGCTCGTTGCGCTTGTTGCCCAGGCTCTTCTTCATCTTGCGGTAGTGGCGCGTGCCGTCGATGAGCTGCACCTTGCCCTTGCGATGGTCGGCCTTGCGGTTGGTCACCAGCCAGATGTAGGTATAGATGCCGGTGTTGTAGAAGAGCTGATCGGGCAGCGCGATGATGGCATCGAGCCAGTCGTTTTCGATGATCCAGCGGCGGATATTGCTCTCGCTGGGCCCGGGCTCGCCGTTGAACAGCGGCGAGCCGTTGAAGACGATGGCAATCTTCGAGCCCTCGCCGCCCTGCGCCGGCGGTGGGTTCATCTTGCTCAGCATATGCAGCAGAAACAGCGTGGCGCCGTCGTTGATCCGCGGCAGGCCCGGCCCGAAGCGGCCGTTGAAGCCCAGCTCCTTGTGCTCTTTCTTGACGGTATCTTCCTGCGGCTTCCATTCCACGCCGAAGGGCGGATTGGCCAGCATGTAGTGAAAGGTCCGGTCAGGGTGGCCGTCTTCGGTCTCGCCGTCGCCCAGCGTGTCGCCGAAAGCGATATTCTCGATCGGCTCGTCCTTGATCAGCAGGTCCGAGCGGCAGACCGCCCAGGACTCCTCGTTGTATTCCTGCCCGAAAAGATGCAGATGGGCCTGCGGGTTCTGTTCGGTGATGTATTCCTCGGAAACCGAGAGCATGCCGCCGGTACCCGCGGCCGGGTCGTAAATCGTGCGGGCGATACCGGGGGTATAGACCTCCTCGTCCTCGGTGTAGAGCAGATGGGCCATCAGGCGGATCACCTCGCGCGGGGTGAAGTGATCCCCGGCCTCTTCGTTGGCCTGCTCGTTGAACTTGCGCACCAGCTCCTCGAACACATAGCCCATGTCGTGGTTGCTGACCCGATCCGGATGCAGATCGATTCTGGGATCGGCAAACGCCTTGACGATCAGGTAGAGCCGGTTGGCCTTGTCCAGCTTGGCGATCTCGGCTTCGAACCCGAAGGCCAAGAAGATCTCGCGGGCAGACTCGGAGAAACCGTTGATGTAGCTGGTCAGGTTGCCGGCAATGTTTTCCGGGTCAGCCAGCAGCTTCCTGAAGGTATACGCACTGATGTTGTAGAGCGGGTGCTTTCGGCCGGAGATGGCCTTGCTGGCCAAGGCCCGATGAAGCGCATTCCCCTCCAGGCCGCGGGCCTTGAGCTTCTCGTGCTCATTGAGCACCTGCTCCTTGGTGGGTTCGAGCACGCAATCAAGGCGCCGCAGCACGGTCATCGGCAACATCACCTTGCGATACTGCGGCGGCCGATACGGCCCACGCAGCTTGTTGGCGATATCGAATACGAAATTGATCAGGTTGGTGGTGTTCGCGGTCATTCAGTCACAATTTTGCTTGATTGTTTTCGAGGATTACGGTTCACAGAACTGCGACGAAGACATGCGTATCACTCGCTTGCGGCTTCCGCCATCTTCAGGTCAGGCAGTGCCACGCCCGAAGGAAAATCGACCTGGCACGCGGCTGGTGTAAGCAAATCCGGGTTCTTGCCGAGCCCCCATTGTTCGGGGATATACTGCCGAAATCCTGCTCAGCGCGCAAACATGGCG
The DNA here is from genome assembly GCF_056324145.1 of Wenzhouxiangella sp. YN1. NCBI lineage: Bacteria > Pseudomonadati > Pseudomonadota > Gammaproteobacteria > Chromatiales > Wenzhouxiangellaceae > Wenzhouxiangella > Wenzhouxiangella sp. YN1. Next base: position 33,091 of record NZ_JBJNIO010000133.1, on the reverse strand, counting down.
CGATGCGGGCCCGCACGAAAAAGCCCCGCCGAAGCGGGGCTTTTTCAACTGACTGTCAATTGCCTGCAGCAATTCAGTCCATCTTGCCGGTGACCCAGTAGTCGATCAGCTCGGGGTTTTCGTCGATGAACTTGCTGACCGCCTCCTCGTAGGAGGTGTCCTGGGCGTTGTACATGGCCGCCTGCAGCTCGTCGATGTCGAGGTGCATGCGCGACAGGAACAGCGCGGCTTCCGGGTTGTCCTGATAGAAGCCCTTGCGCGCCATGGCGTGAATGCGCTCGTAGCTGCCGAGCGTGCCCTTGGGGTCTTCGAGGTAGCGCAGGTCGTAGGCGCCAAACATCCAGTGCGGGCTCCAGGCGGTGACCACGATCCACTCGTCGCGCTTGACCGCGCGGTCGAGCGCCGCGGTCATGCCGGCGCCGCTCGAGATCTGCAGGTCATAGTCGAGTCCGTAGTCCTCGATGGCCTTCTTCGACAGCCGGGTGATGCCGGCGCCGGGATCGATGCCGGTAATCGTGCCCTTGAGCTTCTTGCGCACGTCGGCGTTGTTGAGATCCTCCATCGAAGAGACTTCGCTTTCGGGAATGTAAGTGGGCACGGCCCAGCCCAGACGGGCGTAGCCGTAGAGAATGCCCAGGCTGACGAGGTCGGAGCCGACGCTGTCCATGTAGTCGGAGTGGGTGTCGGGCAGCCACGACATCATCATCACGTCGATGTCGCCCGAGGCCACGCCCTGATACTGCGGCGCGATGTCGGTCTGGACCAGCTCGACGTTCTGATCGAGGCGCTCTTCGAGTATCTGGTCAGCCAGCTTGGTGACGAACTCGGCGTCCGACCAGGCGGTCCAGCCGATGCGGATATCCTGGGCCTGAACGGGTGCGGCAAGCACCACACTCAGCCCCAGGGCGATCAATAATCCAGCGAACTTGTGTCGCATGATGTTTTCTCCTCTTCGTTTGATGCGAGAAAATATCGTGCCGCGCATGATGCGCGGTACACGACGCGCTACCTGACAGAACTGAGGGGTCAGCCGCGCTGTCCGGGCGCGAAGCTCTGGGTGATGCGGTCCAGCAGAATGGCCAGGATGACCACCCCCAGACCGCCCTCGAACCCGAGCCCGACATTGAGTCGCTGAATCCCCGTCAGGACCGTATTGCCCAGACCACCGGCGCCGATCATGGAGGCGATGACCACCATCGACAGCGCCAGCATGATGGTCTGGTTCACGCCGGCCATGATCGATGGCATGGCCAGCGGAAACTGAACCTTGGTTAATAGTTGGCGGCGAGTGCAGCCGAATGCAAGTCCGGCCTCGATCTGCTCTTCGTTGACCTGGCGAATGCCGAGGTTGGTCAGGCGCACCGCCGGCGGCATGGCAAACACCACCGTGGCGATGGCGCCGGGCACCTTGCCCAGGCCGAAGAAGATGGCCGCCGGAATCAGATAGACAAACGGCGGCATGGTCTGCATGAAGTCCAGCACCGGTCGGCAGATGGACTCGACCAGGTCATTGCGCGCCATGGCGATGCCGACCGGGATGCCAATCAACAGGGCAACGGTGCTTGCCGCCAGCACCAGCGCCAGGGTCTGAACGGTCTGCTGCCAAAGGTCGATGCCCAGGATGACGCCCAGGGCGACAAAGGCAAAAATGCCGAACTTCCAGCCCACGCGCCACCAGCTCAACCCGATGAGGATCAGGCTCAGCAGCCAGGCCGGCAGGAACATCAGCGCCGTCTCGAACGAGTCGGTCAGAAAGCCGATGACCAGCGCGAAACCATCGAGCAGGCCGGTCAGGTTTTCCTGAATCCACAGCACGATGGCCTCGACCCAGTCGTCGATGGGAATTCGAAACTTGTCGAGCCACTCATCCATTATCGGTCTCCCCCTGTGCGGTGTCGGTGTCGGCGTCGGTTCCATTCACGTCGTTGTCGCTCGTGCGATCGAGGGTGCGCAACAGGCGGCTGCGCGATACAGTACCCAGGTAGCGCCCGTCTTCGGCAACGATCGGAATGGGGGCGCTGGTCTCGGCGCAGCGCGCGATCAACTCCTCGAGCAGGCCGTCGTGCGCCACCGGTTCGAGCGTTTCGAAGGCGTCGCGGAAGGTCGATTCGCCGGGCTGATTGAGGGTATGGGCCAGCGAATCAGCCGATACCAGACCTTCGTAGCGCCCGCCGGAGCCAACCACTACTGCGTAGTTGCGGTCGTATCGCCTCAGGCTCTCGAGCGCAGCGCGCACGCCCATGCCTGGCCGCTCGACCACGGTGACCTGCTGCTTGTCCATGATGTCGCTGGCGGTAAAGACCTGGGCGATGTCGACGCCGTAGAAGAACGACCTGACGTAGTCGTTGGCCGGCTTCGTGACGATTTCTTCGGGCGTGCCGACCTGTACCACCTGGCCGTTCTGCATGATCGCGATGCGATCACCGATGCGCATGGCCTCGTCAAGGTCGTGCGAAATGAAGACCACCGTTCGCGCATGCTGGTGCTGCAGCTCGAGCAGTTCGTCCTGCATTTCGGTGCGAATCAGCGGATCGAGCGCCGAGAAGGCTTCGTCCATGAGCATGATCGAGGGGTCGGTCGCCAGCGCGCGCGCCAGACCCACGCGCTGCTGCATGCCGCCGGACAATTCGTCGGGATAGCTGTTGGCGTTGGCCTTGAGCCCGACCTGATCGAGCGCCTCGCGGGCGCGCTCGCGGCGCTTGTCGCGACTCTCGCCGGCGACTTCCAGGCCGAATGCGGCGTTGTCGAGCACGGTACGGTGCGGCATCAGCGCAAATGACTGGAACACCATGGCCAGATCGCGGCGACGCAGGGCAATGAGCTCCTTGTGGCTCATCGAGGTCACGTCGCGCCCGTTGATGCGAACGCTGCCGCTGGTCGGCTCGATCAGGCGGTTGAGCAAGCGCACCAGCGTGGACTTGCCCGAACCGGACAAGCCCATGACCACGAAGGTTTCCCCCTTGTTGATGGTCAGATCGGCGTTGTGAACGCCGACGGTCTGACCGGTTTTTTCGAAGATCTCGTCCTTGGCAAAACCCTGTTCGATCAGCGGCATGGCCGCGGACGGGTTCGCTCCAAAAATCTTGTAGAGCCCCGATACTTCGATCACTGGAGCATCAGTCATGCGCAACCTACAAGGTGTGAAGGCAGTGCTACACCTTAAGCGTCGGCCCGAAAAGTTTCAAACCGGTGGCGCTGTTCTCAGCCCGCTTCGGGGTCGATGACCTGCTTGCGCACCAGGGTCAGCCCGTCGCCGACGGGCACGATCGACACGTCAACCTCTTCGCGGTCGCGCAGGTAGTCGTTGAAAGCACGGATGGCCTGTGTATCGTCGTCGCTGTCGGCTTCGTCGATCACCCGGCCAGACCACAAGGTGTTGTCGATCATGATCAGGCCGCCGGGGCGCACCAGCTCGTGACAGCGCTCGAAGTAGTCGATGTAGCCGGCCTTGTCGGCGTCGATGAAGGCCAGGTCGAAGGTGTCTTCGCAGCCGGAGACCAGAAGCTCTTCGAGTGTTTTCAGCGCCGGGCGCAGTTCGAGCATGATGCGATCGGCCAGGCCCGCTTCCTGCCAGTAGCGCCGCGCAATGTCGGTCCATTCACGACTGACGTCGCAGGCGATGGTGCGCCCGTCTTCGGGCATGGCCAGGGTGACAGCCAGCGCGCTGTAACCGGTAAACGTACCGACCTCGATGTAGCGTTTCGCGCCGATCAGCCTGGCCAGCAGTGCCATGAACTGGCCCTGCTCTGGCGCAATCTGCATGCTGCGCTGCGGCAGCTCGGCGGTTTCTTCACGCAGCCGCGCCAGCAGCGGATGTTCCTGCATGGAGTGGCCAAGGATATAGTTCTGGAGCTCGTCGCTGAGACCGATAGACTGGTTGGACATGAAAAACCGCCGTAGGCATTACGCTTGTTCAAGTGGCCGTGACCCGGAGTCACGCAGAAGATGCACCCCGCCTGGTCAACCGCCTCGCGTTTCATCACGGCGGTTGTCCCGGGCATGCGATCAGTATCGTTTTCGACGTGGTGACGACGGCCGCCGCATTCAAGTAGACCTCCCCACCAGCGAGCCCCGGAGCCATCAAGGACAGCCCAGGGAGCCGCTGAGGGCGTGGCCAGCGCGTGGCTGACGGTGGCCGCCGGAGCACGGGAACCGGAGTGCATAGCAAATGCATGCCGATCTCGAGCACCGTCGGACGCCGCCCGCCACGTGTGCAGTAGCGGTCAGCGGCTCCTTTCAGCGAACGCCTGGCGGGTGAAGTTCACCGGCTCGCTCTCGCTGACCAGCACGTTGTCTTCTATGCGGATGCCGCCAAAAGGCGTCAGCCGCTCGATGGCCTGCCAGTCGACCTTTGCGGCGTGATCGCCGGCGCGCAGCTTTTCCAGAAAGGTCGGTATGAAGTAAAGCCCCGGCTCGATGGTCACCACGTTGCCCGGTTCGAGCTTGCGCGTCAGCCGCAGCGCCGGGTAGCGCGCCGGCGGCGGCAGTGCATTGCCGTGCTCGTCCACAAGGCCGCCCACGTCGTGGACCTGGGCGCCGATATGGTGGCCCAGGCCGTGCGGCAGAAAATGTGCACTCACACCGGTTTCAACCTGCTCTTCGGGCGGCATTCTGACGAGGCCGGCCTGCTCAAGCACGGCGGCAACCGCCAGGTGCGCGTCGCGGTGCAGGTCGACAAAATCAACGCCGGCGCGCACGCCGTCGGCCAGACTGCGCTGCGCGGCATCCATGGCTTCGACCAGATTGCCGAACTCACGGTGCTCTTCCAGCGTCCAGGTGCGCGTGATATCGGCGGCGTAGCCGCGCCAGTCGGCACCGGCATCAAGCAGGAAACTGCGCATCGAGCGCGGCACCTCGGGCGAGCGGAACTGGTAGTGAAGCACCGCGGCGTGTTCGTTGAGGGCCACGATACTGCCGTAGGGCAGCGTGTCCTGATCGGCGCCCATGGCGGCGAGATAGGCCAGGTGAATCTCGAGTTCGCTTCGGCCTTCACGGAACGCTTCCGCTGCCGCCAGATGGCCGGCAATGGCCAGGCGGTTGGCGCGCTCGATGCAGTCGCGCTCGAAAGCCGTCTTGCGCGTGCGGATCTCGTCCAGGCGCCACATCAGCTCGGGCGGGTTGAGATCGGCGCCGTCAAGCAAGGACCCCAGCGCACGCTCGTCGCCAATGACGGCCAGCGCGCGCTGTTGGTGAAACCGTTCGTGCCACTCTTCGGGCGAGCGCACCACCTCGACGTCCACGCTGTCGGTCAACCAGTCGGCCGGCGGCTCGGACGGCATGTGCCAGAAATCATCGGGCTGGCAGTGCCACAATCGGGGCTTGTTGCCCGGACGCAGCTCCAGCAGGCCGTCGGCCGCGAACGGCATCGGCACCAGCGCCACGAAAGGCCCGTGGGCGCGAAACGGCGGCGGGCTGTCGTCGAACAAGCGGTTCTCCGGCCGCCCGGAGTGAATCAGCAGTCCGTCGTAGCCGAGCTCGGCAAGAACGGCGTCTATTTCCGCGCGCCGATGTTCGATATGACGGGCATAAAGCAGCGCTTCCGGGTTGGGCATGGGGAGACAGTCCTCGATCAGTTAGAATTCAGAGCTTGTCATTCTAGCCCCTGACCGCCAATTTAGTCACCGATGACCATCCAGATATACAACACGCTCAGCCGGCAGAAAGAGGCGTTCTCGCCGCTCGATCCGGAACGGGTCACCCTGTATGCCTGCGGCCCCACCGTCTACAGCTATGCCCATATCGGCAACGCCCGCCCGGCCGTCATTTTCGATTTGCTGTATCGGGTGCTTGCACGACGCTTTCCGCAGGTGGTCTACGCGCGCAACATCACCGACGTCGACGACAAGATCAACACCGCGGCGGCCGAACAGGGCGTGGCAATCGGCACCATCACCAACAAGTTTGCCGACATCTACAATCAGGACATGGCCGCGCTGGGCGTGGGCCGGCCCACCGTCGAGCCGCGGGCAACTGATCACATCGATGAAATCATCGCCATGATCGAGCGCCTGATCGACAAGGGTTGCGCCTACGCCGCCGAAAACCACGTGCTGTTCAGCATTGAATCGGCGCCCGACTACGGCGAGCTGTCGCGCCGCGACATGCGCGAGATGGTGGCCGGGGCGCGCGTCGACGTGGCCCCCTACAAGAAGCACCCCGGCGACTTCGTGCTGTGGAAGCCCTCCGACGAAACCCAGCCGGGCTGGGACAGCCCCTGGGGCCGCGGTCGCCCCGGTTGGCACATCGAATGCTCGGCCATGAGCGCCGCGCACCTGGGCCAGGTCATCGACATTCACGCCGGCGGCCAGGACCTGATCTTTCCGCATCACGAAAACGAGATTGCCCAGAGTCGCTGCGCCCACGGCACCGAGCACTTCGCGCGCTACTGGATGCACAACGGTTTCGTGACCGTCGACAAGCGCAAGATGTCGAAGTCGCTGGGCAACACGCTGATCGTGCACGAGCTGCTGAAACAATGGCCCGGCGAGGTAATGCGCTACCTGCTGCTGTCGGCTCACTATCGCCAGCCGCTGGACTGGTCAACGAGCGCTCTCGAGCAGGCCCGCAACACCCTCGACCGACTCTATGGCCTGCTGCGCAGTCACCCGCCTGCGGCGATCGACGTCGAGCCCGAGACCAGCGTGATTGCTGCGCTGGAAGACGACCTCAACACGCCCACGGCGCTGGCAGAAATCAATACCTTGGCGCGCCGGCTGTCTGCGGCCCCAGCGTCCGATCAGCCCCGGCTGGCGGCGCGCCTGAAGGCAACCGCCGCCCTGCTCGGCCTGCTGCAGGTCGAGCCGGACGCCTGGTTCAGGCGCGGCGTGGATGACGCTACCATCGATGCCGGCGAAATCGAGCAGCTGATTGCCGAGCGCAATGCAGCACGCGAAGCGCGCGACTTTGCCACCGCCGATCGCATCCGCGACGAGCTGACCGAGCGCGGCATCGAACTCGAAGACAGCGCTGATGGAACGCGCTGGAAGGCAAGCTCATGAGCATCGAAACAGCACAGCGAGAAATCGTCGAGGAGTTCAGCCTGTTCGACGACTGGATGGACCGCTACCAGTACCTGATCGACCTCGGCAGGAAGCTGCCCGCGCTCGACGAGGCCGACATGGTCGAGGACCATTTGTTGTCCGGCTGCCAATCTCAGGTCTGGCTGATCACCGAGGGCGACGCCGAACGCATGATTTTTCGCGCCAACTCGGATGCCGCCATCGTCTCGGGCCTGATCGCCCTGCTGCTGCGAGTCTATTCCGGTCGCAGCGCGCCCGAAATCCTCGACTCCGAACCCCACTTCGTCGTCGAGATCGGCTTGAGCGACCACCTCTCGCCAACGCGTGCCAATGGCCTCAATGCCATGCTGGCCGAAGTCCGTCGCCAGGCCACGCGCGCACTCGAGGCCGCCTGAACACCCCAGGGCTTGGGCCGGAAGGGGCTGCCTTCTTGCGCGACTGAGCCTTGCCTCGGGCCGGCGCCGCTGGGCGCCGTATCGCGGTCTGGAGCCGCGCTCCCACGCCCATGGGGCCCTCTCCCGGAGCAAGACAGCCTCTTCGGCCAACGGAGAAGAGCGGCCTCGCGCCACGCGTAAAAAAGCCCCGACAGTGCGGGGCTTTTCATCAATCAGCAGCTTCGGATCAACGCTCCTCAGCGATCGCGCATCTGTTTCTGCTTGAGTTCCCAACGCTCCTGAGCGTCGAGGCAGAGCGTGGCGATCGGCCGGGCTTCCAGGCGGGGCAAGCCGATTTCCTCGCCGGTTTCTTCGCAGTAGCCGTAGGAACCGTCTTCGACTCGGGCCAGGGCCTCGTCGATCTTGTTGAGCAACTTGCGGTAGCGATCGCGGGTGCGAAGTTCCAGGCTGTTTTCGGTTTCGCGGCTGGCGCGCTCGGCCTCATCGCCGACATCGCGGACCTCGCCACGCAGGTTGTCGATCGTCTCCTGAGACTCCTGGATCAGGTCTTCACGCCATTGCAGCAGCTGGCGACGAAAATACTCCAGATGCTTCGGGCCCATGTACTCTTCGTCTTCGGAAGGCTTGTAACCTTTCGGCAGTTCAACACTCTTGCTAGGCATCAGCTCACGGCCTCTTCAAGCCAGGTTGTTGCAAAACCGACGATTATATATCCTAGTCGGGAACTCTGGGCAACCCCGATGCAGACTTTATTTCTCGGCCTGATCCGGGCCTATCGTTACTTTCTGTCCCCCTGGATTGGCGGGCAATGCCGTTTCGACCCGACCTGCTCGGTTTATGCCAGCCAGGCAATCGAGCTCTACGGCGCCTGGCGTGGCGGCTGGATGGCGGTCAAGCGCCTGCTGCGCTGCCATCCGTTCTGCCCCGGCGGCGAAGACCCCGTGCCCGGTTACGACAAGGAAGAGGTCGAATAACGCCTGTCGCCGAGCGCGCCGGATCAGCCGGCCAGCCGGCGAATGTCGGCGCCGAGCTGGCGCAGTTTTTCCTCGATGTTCTCGTAGCCGCGGTCAATGTGATAGACGCGGTCGATCAGGGTTTTGCCCTCGGCAACCAGGCCGGCCAGCACCAGGCAGGCCGAGGCGCGCAGATCGGTCGCCATCAGCGGGGCCGCGGTCAGACGCTCGACGCCCCTGATGATGACGGCGTTGCCCTCCAGGCGAATATCGGCACCAAGGCGCTGCAGCTCCAGCACGTGCATGAAACGGTTCTCGAAAACCGTCTCGCGAACGATACCCGTGCCCTCGGCAATGGCGTTGAGGGCGGTGAATTGCGCCTGCATATCAGTCGGAAAGCCCGGATACGGCGCGGTGGTGACGTCAACCGCGCGTGGCCGTCGCCCGGCCATGTCGAGCTCGATCCAGTCTTCGCCGGTGGTGATCCGCCCGCCGGCCTCCTCGAGCTTGGCCAGCACGGCATCGAGCGTGCCCGGCACTGCATTGAGCGCGCGCACGCGGCCACCGGTCATGGCGGCAGCGGTGAGAAAGGTGCCGGCCTCGATCCGGTCGGGCACCACCTTGTAGTCATAGCCGGAAAGACGCTCGACCCCCTCGATGACAATGGTATTGCTGCCGTGCCCGGAGACCTGTGCGCCCATCGAGTTGAGGCAGTGGCCCAGATCGGCGACCTCCGGCTCCTGCGCGGCGTTTTCGATGACCGTGGTGCCCTGCGCCAGAGTCGCGGCCATCATCAGGTTTTCGGTGCCGGTAACCGTGGCGGTGTCGAGCACGATGTGCGCGCCCCTGAGGCGATCAGCACGGGCCTGGATATAGCCCGACTCGACGGTGATCTCGGCCCCCATGGCCGCCAGGCCCTTGAGGTGCAGATCCACCGGCCGGGCGCCGATGGCGCAGCCGCCCGGCAGCGACACCTGGGCCGCACCGCGGCGCGCCAGCAGCGGCCCCAGCACCAGAATCGAGGCGCGCATGGTCTTGACCAGCTCGTAGGGCGCGACGTCGCTGTCCATGGCCGAAGCATCCAGCTCCACGCTCAGACGATCGCCCAGGGCGATGGACACGCCCATCTGGCCAAGCAGCTCCATGGTGGTGGTCACATCCTTCAGATGTGGCACGCCTTCGAGCCGGCAGGGCTCTTCGGTCAGCAGCGCGGCCATGAGGATGGGCAGCACTGCATTCTTGGCGCCGGAAATCTCGACCGAGCCGTCCAGCGCCCTGCCGCCGACAATCTGGATTCCGGCCATGCCCATCAGCCGTCAACCGCCGCCTGGCCGGCTTCTTCGGTAGTTTTCAGATCCAGACTCATGGCGTGGATCTCTCGCCCCAGCGCCTCACCAACGGCCGCATGCACCTTGCGGTGACGCTGGATGCGCGACAAACCAACAAAGGAATCGCTCACGATTCGGGCGACATAATGCACGTTGTCGTCGGATTCAACCTTGACCTGTGCTTCGGGCATTGCCTGTAGAATGCGCGTTTCGATTGCAGTGATATCCATGGATTCAACCCGGAGGGGAGTGAAAAAGAGCGGCCGCAACAGCATGCGGACCAGCCGCCTAGTGTACCCCATCCTCTCCCTGTCCCACCTTCGCGCCGCCCGGGAACCCGTATGACGATCACCATCGCCCTGCTGCAACTGCTCGCCGGCTTCGTGCTGCTGATCTGGGCGGCCGACCGGCTGGTGGCCGGCGCATCGGCGCTGGCACGCAACTTTGGTGTGTCGACCCTGATCGTGGGTTTGACGATCGTCGGCTTTGGCACCTCGGCACCAGAGATGATCGTTTCGGCCATCGCCTCGCTCAAGGGCAACCCGGCGCTCGCCATCGGCAACGCCCTGGGGTCGAATATCGCCAATATCGGCCTGATCCTCGGGCTGACCGCGCTGATCTATCCGCTGCGCGTCGACCCGGCCACCTTCAAACGCGAGGTGCCGGTGCTGGCGCTGATCATGCTGCTGACACTGTTTCTGATGTGGGACCTGGAGCTTTCGCGCCTCGACGGTACGGTACTGATCGTCGGTCTGTTCATGCTGGTGGGCGGCATGGTGATGCTGGGCGTGAAAAGCGGTGGCCAGGACCCGATCACCGCGGCCCTGACCGAAGAAGTGCCGCCGGGCATGCCGATGCGCGCCGCCGTGATCTGGACCGTACTGGGCCTGATCCTGCTGCCCTTGAGCGCACAGGTGCTGGTAACCGGCGCCGTGACCCTGGCGCTTCTGGTGGGCGTTTCCGAGGCGGTGGTGGGCCTGACCGTGGTGGCGCTGGGCACCAGCCTGCCGGAGCTGGCGGCGGCTGCGACCTCGGCCTACAAGCGCGAAGACGACCTCGCGATCGGCAATATCCTCGGCTCGAACATGTTCAACCTGCTCGGTGTGCTGGGCATTGCTGCCGTGATCGAACCCATGCACATCGAGCCCATGCTGCTCAACCGCGACATGCTGGTGATGTTCGCCATCTCCATCCTGCTGCTGGTCATGGTCTGGCGCCGCGGCGGCCAGAGCTTGATCACGCGGCCCGCCGCGGTACTGCTGTTTGCCGGCTATCTCGGCTACCAGACCCTGGTGATCTGGGAAGCGCTGCTGGCACGATGATGATCCGCTTCGGTCTGCATTAGAATCTGAGCCATGAATATCGACTCTCGCCGTCTGATTCATGCCGCCAGCGAAGTACTGGCCACCGAAGCACGCGCGATCACCGCGCTGGCCGAGCGCCTGGGTGAAGACTTCATTGCCGCCTGCAGCCTGCTGCTCGATTCGCCGGGCCACCTGGTGGTGACCGGCATGGGCAAGTCCGGACATATCGGCAGCAAGCTGGCCGCCACCCTGGCGTCGACCGGCACGCCGGCCTTTTTCGTGCACCCGGCCGAAGCCAGTCACGGCGACCTCGGCATGATTGCCGCAGACAACGCCGTACTGGCGCTGTCGAACTCCGGCGAAACCGAGGAAGTGCTGCGCCTGTTGCCGGGCCTCAAGCGCCTGGGCGTGAAACTGATTGCGATGACCGGCAATCCGTCGTCAACGCTGGCGCGCCACGCCGATGTTCACCTCGACACCAGCGTTGATCGCGAGGCCTGCCCGCTGGGGCTGGCGCCAACTGCTTCGACCTCGGCCCAGCTTGCGCTGGGAGACGCTCTGGCCATTGCGCTGCTCGACGCCCGCGGCTTCACGGCCGAAGACTTTGCGCGCTCGCACCCGGCCGGCAGCCTCGGGCGCCGGCTGCTGCTGCGCATCAGTGATCTGATGCACACCGGCGAGGCCCTGCCCATTATCCGTGCCAACGACAGTATCGCCGAGGCCATCATGCAGATGACGCGCAGCCGCCTGGGCATGTGCGCAGTGCTCGACGACGATGAAGCCCTGGTGGGCATCGTCACCGACGGCGACCTGCGTCGCCACGTCGACGAGCTGGCCGATATTCGCAGCAAGCCGGCCGAGCACATCATGACGCGCGACCCGCGCACCATACGGGCCGATGAACTGGCGGCCGCGGCGGTGGAGCTGATGCAGAGTCATCGCATTCAGGGCGTTCTGGTCACCAATGCCGAAGGCCGGCTGGTGGGCGCCCTCAACTTTCAGGATCTGCTGCAGGCGGGCGTGGTATGAGCGCGAACATTCAGCTGGCCATCTTCGACGTCGACGGCGTGATGACCGACGGCCGCCTTGCCTACACCGATGCCGGCGACGAGATCAAGACCTTTCACACCCGCGACGGCCTGGGCATCAAGGCCCTGCTCGACAACGATATTGCCGTGGCCATCATCACCGCTCGGCAGTCACCGATCGTGACCCGGCGCGCGCAGGAGCTGGGCATCGAGCACCTCGTTCAGGGGCGTCAGGACAAGGCCGCTGCGCTGGAGGAACTGCTGCACACGCTCGATCTGGCCGGTGAAAACTGCGCCTACACCGGCGACGACCTGCTCGACTGGCCGGCGATGCGCCGCTGCGGCCTGAAGTGTGCGCCAGCCGACGCCAGCGCCTGGATTCGTGAGCGCGCCGACTTTGTCACGCCAGAGCGCGGCGGCTTTGGCGCCGTGCGGGCGGTGTGCGAGCGTATCCTCGCCGGACGCGGCCTGCTGGGCGCCTGGCAGGATGGCTTCGAGTGACCTGGCGCGTGGTGCTGATCGGCTGCCTGGCGCTGGTGCTGGCGCTTGGCATTCGCTGGCTGATGCCCAGCGACCGCAGAGCCACGCCGCCGCTGTCGGTACCCGACCCGCAGTTCGACTACACCCTGACCGACTTCTCGGCGCGCTTTCGCGATGCGCTCGACCGCGTGGAGCTCACGCTCTCGGGGCCCCGGCTCGAGCACGTCTGGGCCGAGCGCGTCGCCCGGCTGGAGGCGCCCGAATTCCATATCGAGCCCGAAGGCGCCGACTGGCGGGGTTCATCGAATCAGGGCCGCGTGCTGCGCGATCAGGAAATGCTCGTGCTCGAGGGCGATATCCAGCTTGTCCATCGCGCTCGGGGTGGAGACATCGAGGTGCGCACCGAACGCCTGCGCTACGACCGGGGCAAGCGTACAATCTCGTCGGATACACCGGTGACGATCACGCAGACGGAATCCCGGCTGCGTTCCGGCGGTCTGAGAATTCAACTGGACAAAAACCTTCTGGAACTGACTGATGGCGTACAAGGTGAGCTCGAGCCGGCCGTGGCTGATCGCGACGGCCGTCGTGCTGGCGCTGCTGCTGGCAAGCCTGGCGACCGCGGCTGAAGCACAGCACAAAGGCCCTATCGGGGTCGAGGCCGACAACGCGCAGCACGATACCGAGCGCAATGCCTCCCACCTGGAGGGCAGCGTGCGCATCACCCGCGGCGAGATGGAAGTGACCGCCGACGAAGGCTTTGCCTATCGCGGCGATAACGGCTACGAGCGCATCGAGCTGTTCGGCGAGCCGGTACGCTGGCGCACGCTCAACGAAGAAAACCGGGAAACGACCGGTCACGCAGACCAGGTGATCTACAGCCTGATCGAACGCACTGTCACCCTGGTCGGCGATGCCTACATCGAAGACCCCCGCGGCACCTATTCCGGCCAGCGCCTGGTCTACAGCCTGGATACCGAAGGCGTTCGCGGCGAAGGTGGCGTGCGCCTGTCGATCGAGCCGGAGGTCATCGAAAACGATCAACCCGATGAAGCGCCCAACGACCCGGCCGACGACGCCACCGACAACGAGGCCGACGATGAGGTCGACAATGAGACCGAGCCGGACTGAGCCGTGCTGATCGCCGAACAGCTGTCCAAGCGTTACAAGGGGCGTGCCGTGGTTCACGGCATGTCCATGCAGGTCGATACCGGCGAGATCGTCGGCCTGCTCGGCCCCAACGGCGCCGGCAAGACCACCTGCTTCTACATGGTGGTGGGACTGGTCACGGCCGACGGCGGTCGCATCGTACTCGACGAACGCGACATCACGCGCGCGAGCATGAACCAGCGCTCGCGCTACGGCCTGGGCTATCTGCCGCAGGAAGCCTCGATATTCCGGCGCTTGTCAGTGGCCGACAACATCAAGGCGGTGCTGGAACTGCGCCGTGATCTCGATCGCTCCGGCCGACGTGATGAACTCCAGCGCCTGATGGAGGAGTTTTCGGTCAGCCATCTGGCCGATCAGTCGGGCATCAGCCTGTCCGGCGGCGAACGCCGGCGGGTGGAAATTGCCCGCGCGCTGGCAGCCAACCCGTCCTATATCCTGCTCGACGAGCCCTTTGCCGGCGTCGATCCGATCTCGGTTGGCGAAATTCAGAACATCGTCCGGCACCTGACCGAGCGCAACATCGGCATTCTGATCACCGACCACAACGTGCGCGAAACCCTCGGCATCTGCGACCGCGCCTACATCATCAGCGAGGGCCGGCTGCTCATCCACGGCTCGCCCGATGAGGTCATGGCCGACGAGAACGTCCGCAACGTCTATCTGGGTCGCGAATTCCGGCTGTAGGTCGGAGTGGCATGCCGGGCGGAAGAGACAGTCCGGCTCTGGAAAAGAAGCTGCTCGCCATCAGTCGAACTGGTCTCGAATCCCCGGCAGCCAGGGCCGTACGGAATCCACCGCGCGGCGGGTAGCGTTGAGCGCGGTGAACTCGATCTGCTCGACCGGTGATGCGCCGATCTTGCGCATGCTGTGCAGGTCGAACGTTACCGCCTCGAGCTGGGCAATGAAGGCCCTTTCAATGCGATTGTAGTACTGCAACTCCCGCTCGCCGGCCGGCAGCGCGCGCGCCACCACAACGTAGCGCGCGCCGGCATCCAGAGCCGGGCGGGCCAGGCCGACCAGGTCGACTTCCTCGCCCTGGACATGATTGCGGTAGCCGCTGACAAAGCTGCGCTGCACCAGCGGATGGCTGCTGCCGCGCAGCGCCGATTCGATCTCGCGCACCATCGGGTCTGCAACCACGGGATCACCAACACCGATCACGACCACGCCGCGCGGCAGCGGCGCGGCCTGGCGGGCGGACGCACCGGGGTCAGATTCACCTGTTGCGGGCTCGCCTGCCGGCGATTCGACCGGCTCGGCAGGCGGATCGGTTGCAACCACGGCCTCCTTTGGATCCGATGCCGCGGGCGCTGCCGACATATCCGCGTTCCCGGCGGCGGCCGTGGTCTGCGCTGCTGCGGTTGCTGCCGAGTCATCCAGCTCGGCCACTCCATCGCCTTCCCCGGCGGGACTGTCGGTCGAGTCGGAGGACGCGGCCTGTGTGTCAGCCGCCAGAGCGTCGGCTGCCGGCTCTTCTGGCAGCGGCACTTCACTGCCGTCACCGCTGCCGGCATCGGCAATCGCCTGCCCGGCGCGAAGGCCGCCGGCGGCATCGGCGATGCCGCCACCTTCTCGTGAAGCCGCCGACCGCGTGGCCGAGCCGGCTTCAGAGTCGCCGGCTCCGGCATCGGCCACGGCTGCGTCCTCGCTGCCCGCGCCGCCCGGCAGCCAGGCCGTCATGCGGTTCCAGGTGGCCGAATCCAGCCGCGTCAGCCCAAAGCCGGCGGCGGCCAGCGCAGCCACGAACACCAGCGCCAGGGCAACCCATCTTCCACGTCGCTTCGGCGCCGGTCGTTGCACCGGCACCGGGTGCGCAGGTTCGGCCTGCGTTTGCAGCGCCGCCGCGGCTGCGGCAGCGTCAACCGTGCCGCCGGCGGTTGGCGACAGCACGCCGGTCGTTGCCAGCGCCTCGGTGACCTCACGCTCGGCGGTCGAAGGGCCGCTGTCGGAACGTTCCACCGGCCCGGTCCGGCCGGTCTTGAGCGGCTGCATATCGGCCAGCAGTTCAGTCCAGCTGGCGTAGCGATTATCTGGCTGGACTGCCAGCATTTTCCGCAGGATGTCGATGACGCGATCGTCGACCCGACCCTCGAGTGCCGACAGGTCGGGAAAGCCGTCTTTGGCCAGCTGAGAAAACGCCTGCTTGAGATCGCGGCCCGGCATCAGGCGCTCACCGGCGAGCATCTCGAACCACACCACGCCCAGCGCGAACATGTCGCTGCGCGAGTCCGCCGGACCGGCACTGAGCACCTCGGGGGCCATGTAGCCCGGCGTGCCCATGACGGTGCCGCCCTCCGGGCCGGACTGCTCGGCGGCAATGCAGGCGATGCCGAAGTCGGTCAGCACGGCGCGGCCGCGACGATCGATCATGATGTTGCCCGGCTTGACGTCGCGGTGCACGATATCTTCGGCGGCGGCGGCCGCCAGGGCGCGAGCCGCCTGCTCGGCCACCCGGCGCGCCATCTCCGGCGAGCACTGGCCTTCACGGTCGATGAATTCGGCCAGCGATTCGCCGTCGACGTATTCCATGACGAAATACGGCTTGCCGTCATGTTCGTCGGCGACGAAAATCTGGGCAATATTGGGATGGTTGAGCGCGGCCACGTTGCGCGCCTCGCGCAGGAAGCGGGCGACGACGATCTCGTCTTCGCTCAGCTCGTCGCTCAGACACTTGATGGCAATGAAACGCTCGAGCTTGGGGTCGAGCGCCTTGTAGACCACGCCCATACCGCCGCGACCGAGTTCGCTGATGATGTGATAACGCCCGAGAACTTCGCCCATTTCCGTCACCTCCCGGCTGGATCAGTCGCCGCGGCCGGCGCGCATGCCGCCCCTTTCGGCCGAATATATCAAACCTAACGACAAATCCACCCGGAACCGGTCACCCGCCCCGCAAACAGTGCGACCACCTCGCACGCCAGCTGCCGAGCACCCCGGGCCGACCTGAAGCCCGCCGGGGGCCGGTCAATCGACGTCGACGTAAACGCTGACCTCGCGCGTGGCCCGGAAAGTGATTTCCGGGTGGCGCTCCTCGGCGAGCTGCAGGTTGATGCGGGTCGGCGCCAGATAGACAAGGCGCCCGCCGCCGTCTTCGGCCAGTTGTTGCTCGTTCTTGTTGCGGAACTTGTCGAGTTCGCGCTCGGACTCGGCGCCGATCCAGCGGCAGGTCGACACGTTGACCGCTTCGAACACCGCCGTGACGTTGTACTCTTCCTTGAGGCGATAGGCCACCACGTCGAACTGGAGAACACCCACGGCGCCAACGATCAAGTCATTGCCGATCAAGGGCCTGAAAAACTGTGTGGCGCCTTCCTCTGAAAGCTGGGTCAGACCCTTGGTCAGGGCCTTGAGCTTGAGCGGGTCTTTCAGCTGCACGCGGCGGAACAGCTCGGGGGCAAAGTTCGGAATGCCGGAGAACTGCAGCTTCTCGCCCTCGGTAAACGTGTCGCCGATGCCGATCGTACCGTGGTTGTGCAGGCCGACGATGTCACCTGGGTAAGCATATTCGGCTGCCGCCCGCTCGCCGGCCATGAAGGTCAGCGCGCCGTGGGTGCGCTGCTCCTTGCCGATGCGGACATGGTGCAGCTTCATGCCCTTCTCGAAACGACCCGAGCACACGCGCATGAAGGCCATGCGGTCGCGGTGGGCCGGGTCCATATTGGCCTGCACCTTGAACACGAAGCCGGTGCATTTGTCCTCGACCGGCTCGACAGAGCGTCCCAGAGTAGCGCGCGCCTGCGGCTGCGGGGCACGATCGACAAACTCGTCGAGCAGCGGAATCACGCCGAAATTGTTCAGAGCCGAGCCGAAGAACACCGGTGTCTGCTTGCCTTCAAGGTAGCGCTCATGGTCAAAATCATGGCTGGCACCCGCCACCAGCTCGATTTCGTCGCGCAATTCGGCGGCCATGTCGCCCAGGGCTTCGTCAGCTTCGGCCGAGTGCAGGCCGGCAATGATCCGCGGCTCCTGGCGCATGTAATTCTTGCCCGACTCATAGAGATGAATTTCGTCGTGCACCAGATGATAGATCCCCTTGAGCCGGCGCCCCATGCCGATCGGCCAGGTTACCGGCGCGCACTCGATGCCCAGCACTTCCTCGACCTCATCAAGCAGCTCGATGGGCTCGCGGCCCTCGCGGTCGAGCTTGTTGATGAAGGTGAAGATCGGGGTATCGCGCATGCGGCAGACCTCCATGAGCTTGATGGTGCGCTCCTCCACGCCCTTGGCGCAGTCGATCACCATCAGCGCCGAGTCCACGGCAGTGAGCACGCGGTAGGTATCTTCGGAAAAGTCCGCATGGCCCGGGGTGTCGAGCAGATTGACGATGCGCTCCTTGTAGGGAAACTGCATCACCGAGGAGGTGATCGAGATGCCGCGCTGCTTTTCCATCTCCATCCAGTCGGAGGTGGCGTGGCGCTCGGCCTTGCGGGACTTGACCGAGCCGGCAAGCTGGATCGCACCGCCGAAAAGCAGGAACTTTTCGGTCAGCGTGGTCTTGCCGGCGTCCGGGTGCGAGATGATGGCAAAGGTTCGCCGGCGCGCAACCTGGTCGGACAACTGGGGCATGCTGCAACAATCCAAGGGAAAACACGCCATTATACCGGCGCAGCTCGCCACTGCGCAGCGCTACACCCGGCGCGATTTGCGCCAACCAAACGGCTACCGTAGCATGGTCAGGAAGGCGGTACTCCAACAACAGGCGGCTTGCATGAACATCAATACCCGTTTTCCCTTCCCCATCCGCGCGGCGCTGGCCGGCACCATGCTGGCACTGAGCCCGGCCCTGCCGGCCCTCTCACCGCCACCGCCCCTGCCAGTCGAAGCGCTCACGGATTTCTACGAGGCCATGAACGGCGACGACTGGCACCGCAACGACGGCTGGCTCGACCCCGAGGTCGATGTCTGCGACTGGTACGGCATCACCTGCGTGACCGAACAACCCGAAAGCGGCGGCTTCGAATGGATCGGCCGCCTCGAGCTGCCGAACAACAACCTGCACGGCGAACTCAGCGCCGACCTGCTCGAACGCATGTGGCGCCAGGGCCCGCCGACGCCAAGCGTCGAACTCGATCTCAGCGGTAACGCCATTGCCGGCAAACTGGCTCACTTTCCCTGGCGCACGAGCGAGGTAAACCTCAATGACAACCTCCTCACCGGCGCCTTCCCTGAATTCACCGAAGAGTTGCCAAGCGACAATCTCGAGCGGCTGAGACTGGCCCGGAATGACTTCTCGGGCCGTATTCCGTCCAGCTGGAAACGTCTGCAGCTGAGCTCGCTCGACCTGGCGGACAACCGTCTGGACGCCGGCGCGAGCAACGCCTTCGCCGCCATGCGCGGTTCCAAACAGAGCTTTCTCTACCTCAACGGCAACCGCTTCGCCGCCGAGCTTGGCGAGGAGATCATGAGCGCCAGCGGTCTGGCCGAGCGCGGCGACACCAACGTCGGCGCCGGGCTGGATATCTGCTACAACGACTTTCTCGTCACCGATCCGGCCGTGCGCGACTGGATCGCCGCGCGCCACGTCGGCTCACCGGATTTCGAGCTGTGCCTGGGCCGCGAGCGAAGCGCCATCGACGCCACCGCCAGCGGCAGCTGGTATCACCCCGAACGCTCCGGCGAAGGCGTGTCGGTCATGCTGCTCGACAACGGCGCGCCGCTGCTCTACAGCTTCAGCTTCAATACCGAGGGCCGCCAGCAGTGGCTGTTCGAGGTCGGCACGGCCGGCGACAAGTGGCTGCGCTGGGATCCCATGCGCGAAACCCGCGGGTATTTCGGCGAGGGCATCGCCACCGCAGAAGACTTCACCTTCGTTCGCGGCACCGGCCGATTCCGCGCCGACCGCGTGGGTGATGACACGCTCAGCATCCATCGCCACTACCACGACAAGCTGGTTTGCGGCCCCTGGTCACCACAAACGCCGGTCGAGGACCCCGGCCTGTGCTGGATGCCGCTGATCGACGACCGGATGGATTACCAGCGCCTGTCGCAGCTGGCCGGAACCACCTGCGATAGCGCCAGCAACTTCCAGCACTTTTCCGGCGCCTGGTACAACCCCGAGCAGTCCGGCGAAGGCTTTCTCGTCGAGGTTCTCCCCGATGACCGGGTCATCGTCTACTGGTTCACCTACAAGCCCGATGGTTCGGGCGAGCAGGCCTGGATGATCGGCAGCGGCGACTTGTCGCCAAATGTCCCCTCGATTCCTGTCCATCCACCCGTCAATCACTTCACCGTCACGCTCTACCAGCCTCAGGGCGCAAGCTACGGGCCCGACTTCGATCCGGAAGATGTGGATCTCGTTGAATGGGGCGAGCTGACGGTTTCCTTCTCGGACCTGGATCACGGCGAGGTGCAATTCGATAGCAACTTCGGAGCATACGGTGCAGGGGAGTTCGCGATCGAGCGCCTGGCCCGGCCGATGCTTGCCGACTGCGATTAGTCGCCACGAATCACTCCACTTCAAGCCATTGCCCCGGGCTCGGAGCGATGGCTTTTGAATCCGCACCCTCGAACTCGAACGGCACCGATGTCAGCTGCATGTCGCGATTGACCTGCACGGCAAAGTGCAGGTGCGGACCGGTACTGTAGCCGGTATTGCCCGAGCGGCCGATGCGTTGGCCACGCTCGACGCGATCTCCCGGGCGCACCTCGACGCCTTCGTAATCGAGGTGGGCATAGAGCGCCATGGAACCGTCGTCGTGGAGAATGCGCACGAAGTTGGCGCGCGGCCCATCGTATTCAAGATCTTCACCGGCGCCGTGAAAATAGCGCGCCACGTCCATCACCACGCCCTGGCGTGCCGCATGCACGGGCGTACCCAGCGGCGTCTGGATATCCACCGCGTGGAAGCCCGATGGCGTGCTGTGGCTGTGCTTGCCGCCAAAGGCCTGGCCAATGCGGAAACGGCTGCCGGCGGGAATCGGCGGCCGATAGGCTCGCCGCGGCTGGTGACGGGCGCCCTGGCGCCCCGGCGCGGTGACGGTTTCGAAGCGGTAGGACCAGGCACGGCGCTGATTGCGGGCAGCAAAAGCGACCAGCTCGCGCTCCTGCAGGGCCGCGAGCACGAAATCTGCCGGCAGGCGCGGCTCGCTGATCACGTTGGTTCCCTCGACCAGTGACACCCGCACGCTCACCGGGCCCTGGATGCGATTGCGAAACCGCCAGACGGGCGCATCGCGGCTGCCCGACTTGACGGTATCGATCAGGCGTTGCGGCTCGGCCCGGGCGCGCTGAACCGTGACCTCGCGATCCGTCTCGGGTTTCTGGTCGGTGAAATGCTTGATCCCATCTTCATCTTCCCAGATGTAGATCGTCTGCGCCAGCACAAGCGCCGGGAACAACAGCAATGCCGGAATCATTGACCCGGCAGAAAAGCGCAGCGCATTCAGCCGACTTGATAGCGTTCTCATGTCACCCCTCCCGGGCCTGTCCTGCGTCGTTCGGCAGCCGCCCCCGGGCACGCTGGAATAACAAGCGCTAAAATGAAATACTTGCCAACCGCGAAACTTTTCCGGCTTGAAGCCATGACCATCAATCTCTATACACGCCCGGATTGCGACCTGTGCACCAAGGCCAAAGCGCTGCTTGCCGAGGGCGGCTTCGGCAAAGTATACGAAAAGGTCAATATCGAGTCCGACCTGAAGCTCATCGAGCAATACGGCGACAAGATTCCGGTGCTGCACAACACCCGAACCGGCGAGAAGCTGTCCTGGCCGTTCACCGCCTCACAGGTGCGCGAACTGGTCGCCAACTGACGTGTCGCAAGCCGTTTTTCAGGTCGATGCACAGCGGCTGCAGCAAGCACTTCTGGCCGGCATCGCCAACGTCTCCCGTCGCCGCGACCACATCAACGCCATCAATGTCTTTCCGGTGGCCGACAGCGATACCGGCACCAACCTGGCTTTTACCCTGGCGAGCGTACGCGAGGCCATCGAGGATCGCGCTTTCAACGGCAGCCTGCCGGAGCTGCTGTGCCGCATTGCCGATGCCGCGCTCGACGGCGCCCGCGGCAACTCGGGCGCCATCATGGCGCAGTACTTTCAGGGCCTGAGCCAGTCGGCGCGGGAGCTTCAGACGCTCGATGGCCAGCACCTGGCGCAGGTTGCGGCCGCGGGCGCGCGTTCGGCCTGGTCGGCCATGTCCGAGCCGGTACCCGGCACGCTGCCGACCGTGCTTGAGGATTTTGCCGACGAGCTGCTGCGCGTGACCGGCAGCGGCATCAATGACATTCGCCAGCTTTTTCGACGCGGCCTGGCGCGCGCGCGGCGCTCGCTGGCGGCCACGCCAGAGCAGCTCAGCGTCCTGCGCGAGGCCGGAGTGGTCGATGCCGGTGCTCAGGGCTTCGTCGACCTGCTCGAGGGCATCTGGCAGTACGTGCGCAGCGGGCAGATACCGCAGCTCAACGCGGTCGCTGCCCCACCGCCCGCCTCCGGGCAGCGGGCAACCGCTGCGCCGGACAAGCACCGTTTCTGTACCGAGTGCCTGGTTGAAGGCCAAGGCATTGCCGTGGCCCGACTCAGACAGCGGCTGGAAGCACTCGAAGCCAGTTCGCTGGTAGTGGCCGGCAGCGAGCGCCGGGCGCGGGTCCATATCCATACCGACCGCCCCGGTGAAGTGTTCAACCTGTGCAGCGAATTCGGCGAGCTGACGCAGCAAAAAGCCGACGACATGACGCGGCAGCACGGTCTGATGAACCATACCGGCACGCTCGCCATCGTGACCGACTCGGCCGCCGATCTGCCCGATGAAGAAATCGAGCGGCTGGGCATTCACGTAGTGCCGGTACGGCTCAACTTCGATGACGCGGAGTTCCTCGATAAACTGACCATGACGCCGAGCGAGTTCTACGCGCGCCTGGCTGATTCACCGATCCATCCGCAGACCTCGCAGCCGCCACCGGCCGATTTTCGCCGCCAGTACGAGCTGCTCACCTCGCACGGCCTCGAGGTGCTGGGCATTCACATCGCCGGGCGTCTGAGCGGCACGCTGCAGGCTGCCCGCCAGACCGCCGAGCGCAGCGACCCCGAAAATATCGAGGTGATGGACAGCCGCAATGCCGCCTGTGGTCAGGGCCTGATGGTGCTCTGGGCCGCCGAAGCCGCGGCCAGAGGCTGGGACCGCGCGGCCATCCGCGCCCGTTTGACCGAGATGCGCGGGACCTTCCGCACGCATGCGCTGATTCGCGATCTCAGCTGGGGTGTACGCGGCGGCCGGGTCAAGCCGTGGATGGAAAAGCTGGCGCGCAGACTGCGGCTCAACCCGGTGCTGACCGTCTCGGCCGCGGGCGAGCTCACCACGCGGGGCGTGATTGCCGGTCGCCGGCACGCCCTGGAGAAATTTGCCCGCTACCTGCTGCGCCGGATGGACCAGCAAGCCAGCTATCGAATCATCATCAGCCACACCGACGCCGAGACCGACGCGCGGGCGCTGCGCAAACACCTGCTTGCCGCACACCCGCGCGTGGACGCCTGCTGGGTGGTTGAAGCCAGCCCGGCGGTGGGCGCGCACGCCGGGCCGGGTATGCTGGCGGTGGGCATGCATATCTGGAACCCGCCGGAGAAACACCATGATTGAACTGCTGCTGACGCTGCTGGGCGGCTATCTGCTGGGTTCGATTTCCGGTGCCCTGCTGCTGGGTCGGCTGCAGGGCATTGATATCCGCACCATGGGATCGGGCAACGCCGGCGGCACCAACGCCCTGCGCACGGTCGGCTGGCGCTTTGCCCTGGCGGTCGTGCTGGTCGATGTCGGCAAGGGCGCCATTGCGGCCGGGCTGCTGCCGCTGGCCACGTCTTTGCTGACCAGCCAGCCGCCGGACTTCATCACCCTGGCAGCGGCCGCGGGCGGCGGCGCGGTCGTCGGCCATGTCTGGCCGCTGTATTTCCGCTTCAAAGGCGGCAAGGGCGCCGGGACGGCAGTGGGCGCGATGGCCGTCATCGCCCCGTGGTGTCTGGCGCCGCTGCTGCTGGTCTGGGTGGTCACCATCATCGGCACCGGCTATGTCGGGTTGGCTACCATTCTGGCCGGCCTGAGCCTGGTGCCGTCGATGTGGCTGCTCGGCCCCAAACCCCTGCCGGCCGCGCTCGGCGTACTGGCCATTGCGCTGGCGGTGCTGCTGGTGTTCACCCACCGGGGTAATCTTGCGCGCATGCTGGCAGGCGACGAAAGCCGCTTCGAGAAAGCACGCCTGCTCAAGCGACGCTGAAAGCCTGCTGGACGAGCATTTGGACGACGATGAAACCCGGTCTGTACGAACTCTACACGCGCCTTTCCGACGGCGAGCTACACAACGGCGCCGAGCTCGCCGCAGAGCTGGGGATCACCCGCGCTGCGGTCTGGAAGCGCATGCAGGGCCTGCGCAAGCTGGGGCTGGAAATCTCCGGCACCGCCGGCGACGGCTACCGCCTGCCCCACCCGATCGAGCGGCTCGACGCAGACGCCATACGGGCGCAGCTCGACCACGACGGAGTCGGGCTGGAAGTCGCCGGCGCGGTGGATTCGACCAACACCCGGCTGATGGCGGCGGACACCCCGCACGGCCGGGCGCTGATCGCCGAGGCCCAGACTGCCGGCCGCGGCCGGCGCGGGCGCCATTGGCTGTCGCCGCCGGGCAGCGGTCTGTATCTGTCGCTCGCCTGGCGTTTTGAATCCGGCCTGGCCGGGCTGTCGCTTCTGAGCCTGGTGGTAGGCCTGAGCGCCGCGCAAACGCTCGAACAGCTCAGCGGCGCTGCGGTAAAAGTCAAATGGCCCAACGACCTGTTCGTGGGCCACGCCAAACTCGGGGGCTGCCTGGTTGATCTCGGCGGCGCTGCCGAAGGCCCGTGTCGCGCCGTTGTCGGCGTCGGCATCAACCTGTCGCGCACGCCCTCGCTGAATGCACTGGAGCAGGCCTCGACCGTGCTCGAAGAACATGCCGACAAGCCGGTTGGCCGCAACGCGCTCGCTGCCGGGCTGATCAATGCGCTGGCCAGAGCGCTCGCTCGCTTCGACGAACGCGGGGTTGACGAGCTGATGGCGCACTGGCCGCAGTTCGATCTGCTGTACGATAAACCGGTGACGGTCACCCGGGCCGACGGCCACAGTTTCCCGGGCACTGCTCGGGGCATCGACCGGCAAGGCCGCCTGCTGCTTGAGGCCGACGGACAAACCCAACCCATTGTCAGCGGCGAGGTCAGCGTTCGTGCCGCATGACCTGATCGTCGACATCGGCCACTCGCGCATCAAGTGGGCGCGCGCAAAAGAGGGCCAGCTCGATCTGCCCAGCATTGGCCGGGTCATGACCGACCAGCCCGACGCGCTGTTTGCCGCCCTGCAGGAGGCCAGCTGCAAGCACGCTCTGATCTCGGGGCAATCGCGGCCTGAAACCGTCAACCGGATCGCCGATGAACTGCAGCAGGCCGGGACGCAAGTCGATATCATCACCACCGGTGATCGTCCGCTGCCCGTGGCGCCGGCGTACAAGTCGCTGGGCTGCGATCGCTGGATGGCGCTGCAGATGCCATGGCAGCAAGAGCGACGCGCCTTTGTCGTCGTCGACAGCGGCACCGCCATCACCGTCGATGTAGTCGACGGCAGCGGCAAGCACCGAGGCGGCTGGATCATGGCCGGCATCGAAACTGCGCGCAACGGCTTGTTCATGCGCGCACCGGGGCTCAATCGGCCGCTGCCACAAGCCGGCGACATCGAGCGCCCGGCGCGTGGCACCGGCACCGCGCTGGCTCGCGGCGGGCTGATTCTGGCGGCCGGCGGCATCGAACACGCCGTTGCCGCGGCCGAACGCGCCGTTGACGATCAAGTCAGCCTGTGGCTGACCGGGGGCAACGCCGCCGAGCTGATCTCGCACCTGAGGCGAGAAGCCCGGCACCAAAGACACCTTGTGCTTCACGGCCTGGCATTGGCAACGCAAGCGACATGAACAACATCAACTGGCGCTGGCTCGCGGTCGCGCTGTTTACAATCAACACCATCGTATTCGTGCTTGGTCAATTCACGACAGCGCCACCACCGGTGCGTGAGGGCGAGCTCCCGCCGCTCGACCCCGCGCTGCCGCGTGCCGAGCTGGTCGAGCGCAGTCACGAGCAAAGCGAAGACAGCGGCCCGCGCTGCTATACCATCGGCCCGCTGCCCACGCTGCTGTCCCGGCAACGGGCCAGCGATCGTCTCCGACCCTTCGCCAGCCACCTGCAGCTGCGCCAGACCGAAGCCGACCACGACCGCGGCTGGTGGGTTTACCTGCCCGCCAGCAGCCGCAACCAGGCCCTGTCGCTGACCCGCGACCTGGCCGAGCGCGGCGTCGAAGACTACTATGTGATCGCCGGCGGCACGCTTGAAAACGCCGTTTCGGTCGGGCTGTACGAAAACATCGACAACGCGCGCGAGCGCCAGCGGCGCATCCGCGCCATGGGGCTCGACGCGCAGCTGGAGGTGCGGCGCGAAACGGTACCCCAGTTCTGGGTGGATTACCGTGTCGAGCCGGGTGAATCACCGCCGTGGCGGTTCATTGTGCGCGCCTCACCCGGCGCACAGCGCGTCCAGGTGCCCTGCACGGAATACCGCCTGACGACGGCAACCGGAGGCTGACGGCATGGAGTTTCGCCTGCGCGCACGCATTTTCTCCAGCGCGGCCGGCCCGTGGCTGCGGCTGATGCGCTTCGACCGCCCCATCGGTATCGCCCTGCTGTTCTGGCCGACCTGGTGGGGGCTGTGGTTTGCCGCCGGCGGCGTGCCCGGCCTCAAGAATCTGGTGATCTTCACCCTGGGCGTCGTCGTCATGCGCGCGGCCGGCTGCGTGATCAACGACTACGCCGACCGCGATCTCGACCCGCACGTCGGGCGCACCGTCGACCGCCCGCTGGCCACCGGTGAGATTCGCCCCCGCCAAGCCCTGGCGCTGTTTCTGATCCTGCTGGCAATCGCTTTCGGCCTGGTGCTCCTGACCAATAAACTGACCCTGCTGCTGGCCTTTTTCGGCGCGCTGCTGGCCGCCACCTACCCGTTCTTCAAGCGTTTCACGCACTTTCCGCAGCTGGTGCTGGGCGCGTCGTTCAGCTGGGCCATTCCCATGGCCTTTGCCGCCGAGGCCGGGCAGGTGCCCGCCCTGGCCTGGTGGCTGTTTGCGGCCAACTTCGTGTGGACGGTGATCTTCGACACCGAATATGCCATTGCCGATCGCGCCGATGATCTGAAAGTGGGGGTGAAGTCCACCGCCATCGCTTTCGGCCGCGCTGATGTGCCCATCCTGGGCGCGCTGATGGGCGTGATGACCGCCCTGCTGGTACTGATAGGACTGCGCCATTTGCCCGAGCCGGCGTGGTTCATTGCCGTCGGCCTGGTGTTCATCCACTTTTTGATCCAGCTGTGGCGAATTCGCAACCGTGATCCGGTCGCCTGCTTCAAGACCTTCTTGAGCAATCACTGGGTGGGTCTGTTCGTCTGGGCCGGGGCCGCCATCGCGCTGGCAATGCAAACACCCTGAATCCCGTTCAGGCCCTTGCCACCACCCAGACATCCACCCGCTTCACGCCGGCCTGACGCAGCGCTCGTGCGCAGGCATCCAGCGTCGTGCCCGTGGTCATGACGTCGTCAACCAGGGCCACATGCGAAATCTTTTGGCCTACCGCTCGCACACGAAATGCGCCGCGCACGTTGGCGCTCCGACGCCCGGCCGGCAAGCTGGACTGCGATCGCGTCGCGCGGCGTCGCAGCAGCAAGGGCGCCACGGGAATGGCGCCCAGCGCCGCTGCCAGATCATCGGCCAGCATGCGCGACTGATTGAACCCGCGCCATAACTGACGCCGCCAGTGCAGCGGAACCGGCGCCAGCACCCGGGGACGGGGCGCACCCAGCGCCGCCAGACGACGCGCGGCCAGACCGGCCAGCGTGCGCCCGGCCGCCAGATCGCGATGGAACTTGAAGCGATGCACCAGCCGCTCGACCGCGCCGGTGTACTCGAAGGCCGGCCAGGTGCTGTCGAAAGCGGGCGGACGCCGAACACAGCGGCCGCATACAACGGTGGTAGAGGCCAGGCCCAACCCGCAACGCAGACAGCGGCGCGCAACAACCGGCAGATCGGACTCGCAGCCGGCACAGCAATCAAGCCCCGGCCGCCCGCGCCGGGCACAGATCAGGCATACTGGCGGCAGCAGCCAACCGGTACGCCCGGAAGACGATATTTCGACCCGCATGACCGCCCGCCCCCGGATGGTTTCGTACAGCACACAAGCCTACCACCCATGAACGAACCGGCCGACACCGCCCCGATCCGGCAGCGCTTCGGCGCACTTGCCGAGCACTACGACCAGTACTCCGCCATATTCGACGAAGTCGGCACGCGCCTGCTTGAACGTCTCGACGGCCTGCGGTTTGCGCCCGAGCGCATTCTCGACCTCGGCTGCGGCACCGGCCGACACAGCCTGGCCCTGCGCACGCGCTATCCTGACGCCCGGCTGCTGGCCGTGGATCACGCCGCGCAGATGCTGGCCATGGCCCGCAGGCGCCGCGGGCGCTGGCGACCGCGCTTCGAGCTGGCCTGCGCCGATCTTTCCGCCCTGCCGATCGCCGAAGCCAGTATCGACCTGGTGTTTGCCAACCTGTCGCTGCAGTGGAGCCCGGATCTGGCAGCGACCCTGGCCGGCCTGCGTCGCATCATGCGCCCGCGCGGCATCATGATGATGACCCTGCCGGGGCCGGACACCCTGCGCGAACTGCGCCAGGCCGGGGCCATCATCGAAATGGGCATTACCAACCACGCCCAGGAAATGGGCGATGTGCTCACCCGGGCCGGCTTCCAGGAACCGGTCCTCGACACCGACTGGCTGACCAGCACCCACGCCAACCTGGATCAGCTGCTCGAAGAGCTGCACCAGCTTGGCCTGAAGTGCCGCCTGCCCGTGGGCCGGCAAGCCTTCGAAAGCGCCCTGAACGGCCAGCAAACCGCCGTCACCTGGGAAATGCTCTACACCACCGCCTGGTCGCCGGACGAAGGCCAGCCCATCCGCACCGATGCGGGCGAGGAAGCCAGCGTTTCAGCCGCCAGCCTGGGCATCCGCAAACGTCGCAGCTGACAACGAAATCGCCGGCGATCGTGGTATTCTTTCGCCTCTGCCGGCGGTGCGTCTGCCGGACACCAACACACCCGATTGATTCGAGCCTTCCATGTCCGAACAGCAAAAACAGATCGACGCCCACAACCAGGCCACCAACGAATTCATCGAACTGGCCAACAAGATGGTCAACGAACGCGGTTTCGAACAGAACCTGGTCTCGGCCGCACTGATGGCCGCCTCCGGCGTTTACGCCACCTTCGTGGCCGCCGGAAACCAGGGCTTTCTGGCCGAAAACGGCGTCGAAAGAGTCGCCAGCATGTACAAGAACAACCTTGCCTACATCCAGAAGCGCAAGCACGAAGAACTGGAAGCCCAGGGCCTCAAACCCAAGCCCATGGCCGAAATCCAGGGCGACGCCAACAACCCCACCGACACCGGTTCCGACGACAGCTGACTGCCCGGGCCCATAGCTCAGTTGGTTAGAGCACCCGACTCATAATCGGTTGGTCGCTGGTTCAAGTCCAGCTGGGCCCACCATTTTCAAACCTCGAAGTTCGAGGGGTAGGTCCGAAACCATAACTTGTCCGTTTCGGACAAGTTATGTTGAAAATATCGCATAACCTGTCCGGCTCGTTGGTTCGAATCCGACCCGGAAAATCAAGAGCATCAAGGAGTTGTGGCGATATCGCAGTCTCTTTTTTCTGCCTACAACCCAATTGCGTAACGATTGCGTAACACTGCCGGCACCGCTCCGGACCGCTTGCGCCCTGCCCTGTTACGCAATTACGACACCAACCCGCGCCGATTTCCTACAAGCCGCCCTACCGATCTCGGACTGACTCCCCGACAGATTTCTGGCATTCTCAACGCGTGGTCGGGACTGTCCTGGGTCCGAGACCGACCGAGATCACCGAACCGCCGGGGCCAATGCCAGTGGCCGGCCCTGGGCGGCTCCATACAAGCGAGGAAATTTCATATGGCATGGAAGGGCATCGTCTACGGTGACATCGACCAGGTTCGTCCGATAGTTCTGGAATGGGCCGAGCAATTCCAGTATGCAGAACGGCACATTTCATTCGAGGAGCGGGAGTTGCTGACCTCGGAAAGCGATGTGGGTCACTTGGGCGTGATGATTTCGATCAGCGTTCCAGTTAACCCACCACAGATCAAGGCACTACTCGGCAGGATCGAAAGGGATGTGGGCGGCCGTGCTTATGCTTGGCGAATGAATTGAGATATAGATTCAATCTGAACCGACACGCCATAAAACAAGCACTTAAGCTGTAGCGCTCATGAACGAAAAACGTCCCTATCCTAAGCACTACATTGGGTATGCCATCCAATTCCACCGCGCTGGAAAAGCAATCATCACAGACCTAGATGAGGAGATCCCAGTTAACCCTCAGCTTGCTGTATCAATTGGCCTATTCCTTCAATCAATAGAACTTTGTGGCAAATCAATTCTCAGGTCGATCGGTATTAGCCAGCGAGCTATTCGAAAGGGTTATGCTAATCACGATGTGTACGAACTTATGCGTGACGCACAAAACGCGGTTACTGCATTGCCTATTCCCGATCTTGAGGAGTTCTCCAGCTTCTTGAATCATGAGGTCCATATCTTCGCCTATAGCTTCAGGGGTAACTTGGGCCAACTGCTCAAACGCCTATCCGAGAAAAACCAAGCTGGCAAGCCTAGAAACTATTTCTATCCAGATCATCATGTATTTGTCGCGCTAGAGCCTCCAGGCCTGAACATAGCCATTGAGCAAATGACGCACAGACTGATAAAGGATAGCTCCAAGATTGCACGTGTGTTGGGATGGGATGTGCCGTAAGCCCCGACCGCCCGCCGGTTTCCGGGCCGATCCAGTAGCAAATCCCGCGGGTTAGTCGGGATGTTCGTTTATGGGAAAACAAACAGGGGCGCGGGATGCACAAACGGCAGGACGGGTGGTAGGAAACGGTTATACGCTGCCACTGGGACTGACTGCAGGCGAATAGGAAGTGCACCGAAGCCGAGCTCGTGCTTCGCAGCCACATTTGCCCGGAAAGCCCCCCCATGGCATATTGCACTCCTGAAAGAACTACGGGTATAGCGGGGAGTCGGCGCTGCCGAGAGTAGAGGTTTTGGCAACTATATCTGCGAATTGCCACATAGCAGCGGCACCGCCCGGACCAAAAGGCGGAGCCTAAGGCACTTGCAGTCGCCGACCCTGAAACCCACAGGATAAACGGTGAATTCGCCCTCTTAGTCACTATAAACTGATTTCCACAGATAGTTGCAAGTTAAGCAATATAGGTCAGTCTATGAAGATTTTCGTAAGTAGACCAACAAAAGTAACTCCGGAGTTTAGTGACGGCCTTGAGGTCTTCTTGACATGTCTTAGGAATATGGGTATTGAGCCTCACACCTTGGGTGCAACGGACTATCCTACGAAGGCGCCTTTGGATGAAGTGATCGAGGTTCTAGACCAATGCAAAGGCGCAGTCATCCTTGGGTATCCTCAGATTGCTATCAGTTCGGGTCGTATAAGAGAGAAAGAGATAGAAGGCGCTTTTGTCCTCCCAACTGAGTGGAATCACATTGAAGCTGTCCTAGCTTACGCCAAAAGTCTGCCCATTATGCTTGTTAACCACAAAGGTATTTCGAGGGGTGTGTTTGATCGTGGAGTTATGAACGCGTTTCTCCATGAAGTAGACCTGACTAGAGATTCGTGGTGCATGGACGCACCCATTAATGGCGCTTTACAAAAGTGGAAGAAAAGTTGCGAAGAAGGGAAGCCGAACTTTCCCTTGAAAAGTGAATTGAAAAACGACGTACCCCTGTGTCCAAACTGCTCAACACCCTCAAAGCCTATCTACCTTTCAACAGTTCCTAAACATATGAGACACCTTGCAAAATGGGTGTGTTCAAAATGCAATTACCTGGAGCAGTAATGCTTAACAAATCGCTCAAGCTCGCTCCGGTCCTTCGGCCCTCGGCCGGACGCGCTTACGCGCGCCGCTTAGCTAATCGTTATGCCTGAAGATTCCAGTTCAATAAACTTCCGGGGCGATGGGTTCTTGAGTGGAGAGGCCCGAAGCTTAAGCCAAGCTTTGCTTGACCCCCACGCAGAGATTCTTGAGAAGATTCCCGAGATACTATGCGAAATCCAAGAGTTCTGCCGAGACCAAAAGGTAACTACCCTGGAATCAAGTACGGACAAACAAAAAGTAATAGCGATTGTGGTGTGTGCTCGTGTTATCGAAATCACAGAGGCAGCGCTTCTGCTTATGCGGCATGGCATGTCAAACGAAAGCTCTAGTCTACTGAGAATCTTCCTAGATGCCTACTTTGTGTTTGGCAACATCTGTTCTGATGAGAATTTTGTTTCCCAGTATTTTCAATCTGATGAGGCGGCGCGACTTAAGCTTATGAATGTCGCATTAAACCGAAGAACAGAACTATTTGAAAAGCTCAGAGAATACGCGGAAAGGGAGCGGGATCAGCTTAGTGAGAAAATTGAACAGGAAGATATTCAGGCATTCCAAAGCTACGCGTATGCCGCCAATCTTGGCGCGGAAGACATCTACGATAGCATGTACCGCTTATCAAGCCCGTCTCTGCATACGGCTCCGAGGTCATTGGAAGTCTATGTGGAAGAGGACCAAGGAGGGCGAATCGTGGTTATAAAGAATCATCCTCAGCTAGAGGATATTCCTCAGTTAGCATACACATTGGCTACCTTCTTGGTGAAGGTATATAGTGGAGTTACTGAAGTATTTGATAAGAACGATCCCGACAGAATTGAGCAGCTAGCTAGCGAGGTGGAGGCCTGTGTGCAGAAGGAATGACAAATCGCTCGAGTACGTTCCGGCCCTGTCTGGCGCCCACCGGACGCGCCAGAGGCGCGCCGCTTAGCTCAGATGTAATGTGCCCTAAGAGAAGTGTCAGAATATGGCAGCTGTAGATCTCGAGGAACTGGAAGAACTCCTCAATCAGGTGGCGTTTGCCTCTAGCAAGAAGGAGGGTGACGTCGTTGCTAAGAGACTTGAATTCCTCGCATCCAGCCTGAGGAGCGAAGTTAGTGGCTATACGGCAGGAAAGCTAGATCAAGCAATAATATACGCGAAGGCAGCGTCGGGTCGAGTAAAGGACAAATATCACCAGCTACAGAGAATGAAAAATGCCTGGTATGTATTCAAGAACGACATCCGAGATGCTAACCCGAACACATAATAAATCGCTCAAGGTAAGCGTTCATTCCCGACCGTTACTGGTCGATCCACTGCACGTCTGATACAAGCGGCTTGCTGGCGAAGTGCTCTTTCCACAGCCTGGGCGTGAGCTGCTCGACTTTGCTGGCCGGGTGCTGACCTACGCGCTGGAGCAC
>NZ_JBJNIO010000132.1:0-19919 GCF_056324145.1 Wenzhouxiangella sp. YN1 | reverse complement strand
CTTGCGCCAGTTGTACAGGGTCGCTTCCGAAACGCCTTCCTCGGCGGCAACCTCTCGCACCGAGCGATTGTGCGGTGGGCAAAGCTTAGCCAGCACGGCCCGTCTGCGTTCTTCTGAATACTTCACTGTCAGCTCCTGTCCGCCCCCTCTTAGAGACCATTTTAGAGGAGGCGACAACTATCCTGACAGAGGGGGTTTCCAGGCGAGGATCGGTGACAACTTCATTGAAATCAGACATTCCTTCACTCCGTAAGCGCCCTGAATGTTACAGATAAAACCGATCAGGCACTGTTGGGAGGCATGTTGACACGCAGGGCTCTGGCTGTCCTGGTTTTTTATCCGCTCTCTCGGTCAACTCGAATGCTTTGACATTGTCTTATAGACTCAGAAATTCTCTGTTGGAGTAGGGAACGCACGGACTCTTCAGGCATTGATTGAATTTCTAGAAGCTCGCTAATCTCAAAGTATTGAAAACGATCTGAAGCGATCGGGTTTACCCCTGTATTCTCAGATAATTTATCTAAAGAGCTTTGGATCACGGACTGGCACCGCTCATAGCCACTAGTCGTACAGGCTAGGAATGAACGTAAATAAAAATAGGATCTGTAGTAATGATAATTCAACTGCCGCACGGCTTCCGCATCAGCGTGTGGAACATGAGTATAGCTCTCTTTTTGAAGAAACCCACTGGGGTCAACGGCATCAAGGTATGCTGAAGCTTTTTCAATTTCCCCTTCACAAAACAGCATCAAAGAAGCCGCTTCTATGACCTCCGGACCCGTTACCGAATAGTCGGAGAACAGTTGCTCAAACGCATTGAGTGCAGCCCGAATATTATTTGTTCTAGCTTGCTCCATAAAGGTTTGTCGTAAAGAAGCTTCCTTCTCACTGCCATCACAACTACTGAAAAACACGACCATCAAAAAGAAAGCTACGCTCAAGATGGACACTCTGCTGGACATGACAATCCTTCTCTTCCCCAAACTTCACGTGAATAACAGATACTACCACTCTCTCTGCGGGCACTGGCCTCTTGAGGCTTACCGCAGGTGATATAAGATGCTGCTGGGCAGGGACCAAGCATGCCCTCAATAACCCGGATACAAAGCACACAGACTTTGGTGCAGCCGACCGGCATACTGGATGCGAGCTCTTCCATATGCTCCTCAAACCTTGACACTATGTCATTCGCTCTCATTTGGCATGTAGCACTTTGCCAGAATGACATCCACTCAAGCGCATCGTCCCAATCTGGACGGTACCGTCTATTGCTTCGGCCCCGAGCTGGACGCCGCCTTCGGCCGTCGGGATCAAAATCATTTACAGGATTTTGGTTTGCGTAGGTGAACAAATTAAAATCCATAGTCAAACCCACTGGATCAGTCTGTGCATACCTTGCCAGCACAGGCGCATAGCCCCTAAAGTAGTTGTAGAATAACCCCGTCTCCTGGCTTTTCAACTGCCCCGGAAATCGCCACCGATCCTCAAGCCCGCTCTGCACAGTCTCCCCAAACCCCCGCATCTCACGACTATGGACAACAGCGCCTGATCTGTCGATCAACTGCTGCGGCGTCCCCAGGTGATCGGTCTGGTAGTAGTAGTAGTAGCTCGAGCCGGACTTCCGCAGGATTGGATCGGTGCTCCACAGCGCGTCGGGTGGGAACAGGTAGAAGTCCGTCGAGTTGCCCAGGTCGTCCAGTTCGGCCATCAGTCCATGGTCCGTGTACACGTACCAGGTGGTCTCGGGGTCTGCTCCGGGTGGGTTGTAGACGGTCTTGTTGACCCGTCGTCCGAACGGGTCGTACAGGTACTCGGCGATCAGGTCGCCATTCTCGTCCCTGACCGCGCTCATCCGATTCTCGGCGTTGTACTCGAAGGTGCGGTGTAGGCTGCCGTCGGGATTTCTCTCGGCCACCTGGCTGCCGTTGGCGTCATACTCGTGCGTGTGCTCGACGCTGTCGAGTAGCTCGTTGTTTTCGTTGTACTGCCACTGGTCGCTGCCGGTGCTTGCATCCGTTAACCGGTTGCCTAGCGGATCGTAGGTCCATTCTTCTGCTGAGAAGGTGGGATATTGCGCGTCGGTGAGGCGATTGATCTCGTCGTAGCCATACCGGTAGGTCCCGTGCTCGGTGGCCTTTTCGGTGATGTTGCCGGTCTCGTCCCAGGTGTAGTCATAATCCATCAGGGACTGACCCGCGTCGTTGGTCACATCGATGGTCTGGTGACGCTGCAAGCCATCGTAGGTGTTTTGTCGGGTGGTGTCGCCGGGGAACTGGACGGTGGTGGGCTGGTTCCACTCGTAGTCGGTGTAGGCGATCACGCCCTCGCCGGGGACGACGACCGATTCCAGGCGATTGGCTTCATCCCAGGAGAAGCTGTACTCAGTACCGTGGGGCGCGGTCAGGCTCTTTTGCTGGCCGTTGGCGTGCCAGGATTGCTGGTGGCTCTTGGAGAAGGCCGGGTAGTTCACCGTTTTCTGCGTCTTTCTCCCGACGTCGTCATAGCTGTAGCTGCCGCTGAGCGTGCCGTCGTCGTAGCCGGTCATGCGGCCTCGATTATCATAAGTAAACGTGACGGTGCGCTCCGCAGTGGCGGGCGTGTCGCTGGGGTAGTGGCGCACCTCGGTGCGACGGCCGGCGTCGTCGTAGTCATATTCTGCGCGATTCCCCTTGGGATCGGTTCTTTGGGTCATCTGGCCGGCGACATCATATTCGTAGGTGATGGTCTCACCCATCGGACGCGCTTCGCTCGTCATGCGATCGGCCTGATCGAAGGTGAACACGTGCGTATTGTCGTTGGCATCGGTCAGCCCGATCAGGTTGTCGCGGTTGTCGTAGTGATAGGTCGTGGTGTACTCGAGGGCGTCGGTGGTGGTGATCATCCGCTCGAGCGGGTCGTGGCTGAACTCGGTCGTGCGCCCGGCCGGGTCTTCAGTCGCGATCTGCAGGCCGCGCTCGTCGTAGGTCGTTTGCGTGGACTGCTCGCGCCACTGGCCGCCTTCGAGCCAGCGGTCGGTCTGGGCGATGACCCGGCCGCGGCGATCGTAGGTCAGCAGCCGTTCGAAGGTCGGGTACTCGATTTTGATTGGCTGGTGGCGCGCGCCCTGCTGGGGGCCGGGTTCCTCGGGATAGTGAAAAACCGTCTCGTTGCCGGCCCCGTCGGTGATTTTCTCTAGCCGGCGGTCGGTATCGTAGGTGTATTCGGTGACCTTGCCGGATGGGTCGGTTTCCCGGGTGCGGCTGCCGGCTGAGTCGTAGGTATAGGTCTGCTCGCCGCCGGCAGCGTCGATGACCTTGATGAGACGATCGGCGGCGTCATAGACCCGCTCGGTCTCGGTGTTATCGGGGTGAGTTATCTTGGTCCGGTTGCCGACGGCATCGTAGGTGTAGGTCGTGGTCTCAGATTCGGGGTTGGTTTCACTGGTGAGATTGCCGGCGTCGTCGTAGGTATACGTCCAGGTCCGGTCGAGCGCATCGGTGCGGGTCAGCACGTTGCCCATGGCATCGTGGGTGCGGGTCTCGGTGCCGTTCTCGGGGCCGGTGATCTCGGTGACATTGCCGTTGTCGTCGTAGGCGAAGCTGGTCTCAGCGG
Source organism: Wenzhouxiangella sp. YN1 (assembly GCF_056324145.1). Classification (NCBI taxonomy): domain Bacteria; kingdom Pseudomonadati; phylum Pseudomonadota; class Gammaproteobacteria; order Chromatiales; family Wenzhouxiangellaceae; genus Wenzhouxiangella; species Wenzhouxiangella sp. YN1. Next base: position 16,328 of record NZ_JBJNIO010000132.1, on the reverse strand, counting down.
TCTGGGTTTCCTCGTCGCCGAGGCGGCGGATGAGCTCGAGGCGGCCTAGCGCATCGTATTCGAACTCGGTAACACGCTCAACGGTGGTGCCCTCGGCTTCGATGGTGCGGATTCGGTTGCCGTTGGCGTCGTACTCGTGACGCGTGACAACTCCGGCCTCGTCGATCTCGCGGATGACGCGCGAGTGCGAGTGCTCGTACTCGGTCACCGTCTGGGTGCCGTCGGGGAAGGTCATGCCGGTGAGGTTGTCGAACTCGTCGTAGTGATAGGTTGTGGCGTGACCGTTGAAATCGAAGTGCACTCGATCCCGGCCGTCCTTCTCGACGCGCTTGACCAGCTGGCCGTTAACCTGGCGGCGGATCAGCTCGCCTTCACGGTCGTACCAGGCGGAGGTGATTCGCCCGCCCGGTTCGGTGGTCTTGAGAAAGAACTGCCGCTGGCCGTTGAGGTAGTCGAACTCATAGGTTGTCGTGCCCGCACCGGGGCGCTCGATGGTCTGGATGCGCCCGTCGGGACGATAGGTCATCGTGGTGGTGCGTTCCAGCGGGTCGGTGCGGCCTGACAACTGACCGTCGCCGTTGTAGGAGTAAGTCCAGTCGTAGCCGCGCACGTCGGTCACGGTATCCAGGCGGCCGTCCTGCCAGGCATAGGTCACGAACCGGCCAGTGCGGTCAGTCACGGTGTGGAGGTTGCCGTTCTGGTAGGCCAGGGTCAGTGCGACATCGCCATTGTGGTCGAGGACCTGCTCCAGGCGGCCCTCGGAGTCTCGCGAGAAGGTGATCGTAACGTCATTCCGGTCACCGTAGCCGATCAACCGGCCTTCCTCGTCGTAGTCGATCCAGTTGCCCTGTCGGTCATACCAGCGAAGACCGTCCGTCGTGGTTCGAATGCGCATATTGGGGCCGAACTTGAATCGCTCCGAATCGGAACCCACCGGCTCGTAGACGTCGTTGTTGCGCTTGATGCGGCGGATCGTGCCGTCGGAAGCGTTGTATTCGATGTCCAGATCCGTCCAGTGGCGGTTGAACTGCCAGCGACCGTCGCGCCATTCCCGTTCCCAGGTGACGTGGCCACCGAGCACCTTGACCGACAGATCGGTGACCGTGTCAACGTAGCGGCCGGAAGTCGGTTCGATACCGGCTTGGGCCGACAGGCACAGTCCGGCAAGCACGAGGCCAACAACCGCCCCGAGGGGCGCAAACTTAAACTTCATTGACACATTCCTTTCTTGCTACTCGATTCCACGCCTGGCAAGGCGCATTTCACCCTCGGCCGCCCACCATTGGCGGCGGATCGCTACTGCCACCGCCCTCGAAACCATCGCCAGGTCCACCATTAGGGCCACCTCCCCCACCGCCGCCGCCAGAGCCACCCCCTGCACCGCTGGAACCGCAGCAGTCGTCGCCCTCACAGTCCGGAGCACAGGTACTGCCGCCAAGCTCGCTCCCCCCGCCGCTGGGGCCACCCCAGCCGCCGACGCCGCCGGATCCCGGAAAGCCGATCTGGTCATAGGGAGTGGACTCGCCGCCGCAGGAGTCACCCAGGATCTTCGAAAGAAGATGTCGGGCAAAGCCGTCATCCTCGGTGCCGTCGGCGCATTCATAGCCGTAGGGACATTCGAACGAAGTGCCGTAGCTGAAGCAGCCGCCCGCTCCACCGTCGTCGGGCGGGAAATCCTGCTTCGCGATAACCCGGTAGGGAACGATCACGCTTTCCTGTGCCGGCAGCAGTTCGGGAATTTCGGCCAGCAGCTCGAAGCGGAAGTACTGATCCTCGGGCGGTGGATTAACGGCCAGCGACTGGGCGCGGATGAGACCGTGGTTGGTCAACTCGAACTGGGTAACAAAGACGTCGCCGGCATTCATGTCCGGAAGCGTGCGGTGCATCGGCTGGGCCGTCACGACGGCCGCGGGCACGTTGGTTTCGAAAATCGCGGAAAGGTCGATCTCGTAAATGTCCTCGATGGAGGTTTCGGTCACCGACCATTCGACGTTGACCAGGTTGTAGGACAGAAACACCGACTCGGCCACGGTGATGTCCGGCTGAATCTGGATGCGCCCGTTGACCGCCTGATGATCCGGCGCGGAGATGCGATAGAGGTACTGGCCGGCGGGCACGTTCTCGAGCAAAAGCTCGCCGACGTCGTTGGTATAGCCTTCGTGGATTTCGCTGAGAACGACTTCATTCTGAAGCCGCACGCGCGCGCCTTCCAGGCCCTCGATCACGTCGCCGTTCTCATCGAAGGTCGCGGTGTAGATATCGCGCACGTGGAACAGCGCGGCCCCCTGGCCGGACTGGGTCACGGCTATTTGGATCGGCACTTCGCCGCCCGAGGCATTGGCCGAAGTGATCGCCAGAGCGTACGGCGTCGACTCGCTCGGTAGATCGGCCGGCGGGCTGACCGAGATCGGAACATCGAGCTGCTCTCCCACCTCCATGTCTCCCGGCGCGCTGTCGATTCCGAGACTGATCCACGCCGGCGCCGGGTTATCATCGGGGTCGAGCAACTGCAGGGTGACGTCCTCGGCCGTTGAGTATCCCTGATTGCTGAGAGTGATGATATTGGACCGGGTTTCGCCCTGTGCCAGACCGAAGCCGATTTGGGCCGGGTCTGGAACCAGCGCCGGCTCCGCGGCCACGAATTCGAAATTGATCGGGAGCAGGCCCTGCTTTTCGCCGCCGGCCTCGTCGCTGGTCAAGCGAAGATACAGTGTGCCGCTTTCGGGCGCGCCGAAGGCGGCTTGAATCTCTACAGACAGGGTGTCGGACTGACCCGGCAGGAGTTGATCAATCGAGTCGCCGGTATCGACGGAAACCTGCGGAATCAGCACGCCATCGACCTGATCTTCGGGCAGATAGGCCATGCGCACGTTGCTGGCCGAGGTGCCCGGCCCGGCGGTGATCTCGACGGGGATAGAGTGCGGAGCGCCGTAGGGCAGCGTCAGACTGTAGCCGGTGGGGCTCATGGCCAGCCGTTCGATGGTAAACGAGCCCTGCACCGGGCGATCCAGAATGGCGGGATGCACGACAGAAACTTCGTACACGCCGCCCTCGCCCGGCAGCGGCTCGAAAAGGTACTCGAAGCGCCCACCCTCCCCGGTGCCAACCTCGACCTGGCGCTCGAACCCGGCGCTGGAAATGACCAGATTGAGCGGCACATCCTCGATGGGCTGGTCGGTAGTCCGCTCGACGGCCCGGCCCTCGATGGCAATGGGATCGATGCCGCGCGAAGACTCGGGCGAGATGGCCAGAAGTTCTCCGTAGTAACTGGTATCGACCAGGGTGGTCGCGCGCTGGACATTCAGGCCCGGCAGTTGCAGTTCGTCATCGCCTTGACCAAAAGCGAAATACAGCCAGTCGATCTCCAGCTCGACCCAGACCTGATCCGGAGCACTGGCCGGCACGACAAGGTTCTGCCAGTTGGATGTCCAGCTTCCACCGGCCGGAATGCGCGCCACCGTATAGCCGCTGGGCAGCGTCACGACGTTATCCCCCAGGTATTGGGCGAATGGATCGACGGCCAGCACGTTGCCCTCGGCGTCGCGCAGCTTGAAGCGCAAATCCGGCGATGGGTTGGCACCGTTGCCTTGCGCAGTCAGGATCTCGATTTGTTCGGAACCGGGGTTCTCGATACGCGCACGAACGCGGCCGGCACCGCCGCGGGTGAAGGTCTCGGTCATCAGCGTAACCACGAGCCCACCGTTTTCGACCGGCAGCGATACGTCGCGGCCGATGCGCGCAAGCTCGTTGGCCTCCGGCCGGTATTCCAGGTAAATCTGGCCGGGGGCGGTCTGCGACAGCTCGGGGTAGCCGGGGACCGGGACGCTTAGCGTGGCTTCGTCGCCGGGCTCGATATCTACAGGCTGCGAGTGGTGTTTTGCGCTGTTGATATCCAGCGTCGCACTCAGCCCGGACAGCGTCTGGTCGGCAAGATTCTTGACCGGCACCTCGATACCGTTGATCAAGCCCTTGCGGACGCGCGCCTGGTCGGCGACGCTGAATTCAACGTTGGGCAAGAGCAAGTCGCGGCCCACGCTTTGCTGATCGTTGCTGTCGATGGCGACGACTTCATAACGGCGGCTTCCGCCGCTGTAGCCGTGGTCGGTAAAACTTGTCTGCTCAAGCAATTCGGGGTTGAGCTTGAATCCGCCACCGCCCGAGCTGGGCTGCGCGTAAAGATCGAAGCCCGCCAGCGTTGAAGCCTCGTGCGACCAGGAAATCACCGGCGCCTGCCCGGCAAACTGCTCAATGGTCAGGCTGGATACCGGCAGCAGGTTGAAGTTGAGATATTCAGGGTCGGAGGCTTCGGACTCATTGCCGGCGAAGTCCACCGCGGTGACGGCGTAGGTGTGCTCGCCCACGACCGGATTGGCATCCAGCGCCACGGTGTCGGGGATACCGGACTGAATCGGATCGAGCGCCGGCACGGGAATGTCGGGGAATTCGCTGGAACGATACAGGTTGTAGGTAACTTCTTCGTCCAGCGGTGTCGGCGCCTGCCACTGGGCGACAATTCCGGACCCGGTCAATTGCAAATCGAGTGCGCTCGGCGCAGCGGGTGCGACCGAGTCGGTCGTCACTTCGCGAACAACGCCCGGACCGCTGATCGCCTCCTGGCCGTTGGCCTGGCGAACGCTGACGACGGTGTATTCGTAGTCGCCGTCGCCCGGCGGCTGATCGAGGTACTCAAGCTCGAATACGCGCTCGACCGGCATGAACTCGCTGCCTCCCGACGGGCGGCGCCAGACTTCGTAGGCGGCAGCACTTTCGACCTCGCCCCACATTAAACCGACCTGCCCGGCCGGCAGCGGCCAGGCATCGAGCATGCCGGGCGAGTCCAGGGGCGGGAGGCTGCCCTGGTAGACCTGGAACTGGTTGTCGACCTGATCGGCACTTCCGATATTGCCCAGATCGTCGGTCGCGGTCCAGCGAAAGGTCAGAGTCTCGCTCTCGAACTGACCGGCGTCGGCGGGCAATGTGAAGGTCGCCTGCCACGTCAAATCAGTGCCCTCCGACAAATCCGGGATTTCGGTCCACAACTCCGGCTGCGCGCTGAGCGAATACTCCAGCAGTGGCTGATCCGGCCCCGTTACCGGTTCGACCAACTCCAGATCGATGGTCAGCGATGTTGGCGTTGAATTGTCGATCGGCGATGCCGGGTCGACGCTCAATGACTGAAGATCCGGCCCAGCCGTATCGATCTGAATGGTGGCTCCGGAGATCACCTCGGTGCCGCGATTACCAACCAGGTCGCGCGCGGAGAACACGGCCCACGCCGTGCCCGAGACGGTGGTATCGGTGATCTCGAAACTGCCGCGATACTCAAGCGGCTGGAGCTGGAACAGGTCGACCGACATCGGCACTCCGCCCTCGGGCGTGACGCTCAAAAACGGCGTCGTCAACAGCGGTTCGGAGACACTGACGTCGACCGAAACCTGGCCGGGGCCGTAGCGGCCGCTGACCGGATCGAAGGCGCCGTCGCTGGTATAGAGAATTCCGGTTGCCGACGGCGGCTCGCGGTCCGACACAGCGTCGACCATTTCTGACGGCGGACTTAGATTGCCGGCTTCGGACTCGGCCACCACGCGGTAGAAATAGCGCTGATCGGCTGGCGTCAGATCGATGAACTGACCTGCTTCGATCGGGTTGTCGTTGACTGCCGTTGCCTGATCGATCTGATCGAATGGCTGCGAGGAACGGTAAACGTGATAGACGATTCCCGGAAGCCCGGCCTGCCACAGAATCCTGATCTCCCCGGCCTGTCGCGGTGAGGCCGACACACTGGTTGGCGCGTCCGGCGCATCCGTGTCGAGAGTGACCTGGACGACCGCGCTCTCGGGCCCGACCACGCCGCGATTGTTTCTCGAGACGGCGGTCAGATCGTTCGCCCCTTCCTCCAGCACAATAGTCACGGAAAACGCGCCGCCCTCATCTGGCGCCATCCAGTCCGACAGGGGCGATCCGCCCCGGCGGATTCGAACCTCGCTCGCACCCTCGGCAATCCCGGCAACCTCGAGCGTGTCCTGGTTGGTGACCAGGCCCGATGCCGGATTCGTGATCTGCGGTGCAGGGGGCGGCCCCAGTTCGATTCCCACCGGCACATTGACAACCGTTGAATTGCCGAGCGTGTCGATCGCCGTCAGCGTCAGGGTGTTGGGCCCATCCGATTCGGCCTCCAGCGACCAGGGGGCAGAAAACGGGCTTCCTCCCGTATCGGTTACGTCCAGCGGGCCCTGGCTCGCGAAATGCAGGCTGGCGACGCCGGATTCGTCGGTCGCTGCCACCGAGATCATTCCACTGCGAGTGAGGACGGCGCCCGAGTTTAGCGGTGCCTCGCGATAGAGAATCGCGGAAATCATCGGGCCGTCGGTGTCGGCCGGCGGCGCCTTCATGACCTCGATAGTGACCGTGGCGGTATCGCTCAGGCCCTGATTGTCCACTGCCGCGTACTGGAACTGAACGACGCCGACAAAACTGCCCGGCGGCGTATAGACAAACCCGCCATCGGATCGGAGCGACAGCGACCCTTGCGAGGGATTGCTCACAAACTGCGCGCTGATGTTGTCGCCGTCGGGGTCGCTGTCGTTTTGCAGTACGCCGTTAGCGGCGGTGACCACGAGTTGTTCGCTCTCGGTCACCTGGTAGGTGTCGTCTTGAGCGACTGGCGGATTGTTGACCGCGCCGATATCGATAGTGACTTCCGCCGGCAGCGATGTACCTTCTGGAACCTCAAGGCGATAGAAGAAAGTATCAGTGCCGGCGCTACCGTCCGGAAGATAGGTAAATCCACCGTCGGACTGCAACGACAGCTCACCCAGAGTGGGCATGGTCTCCAGGGTGATGGTCGGGGCATCACCGGGGTGCAGGATGTCGTTGGCAAGCAGGCCGGCGGCTGCATCGACGATCAACGGGGTATCGTTTGGCGTCGAGTAGACGTCGGCAACGGCATCATTGCGCTCGCTGACGTTCAAAGTGACCGTCGCGGCATTGCCCACCGCTTGGTCGTCGCCGGCAGAGTACTCGAATTGGTCGACTCCGGCAAAGTCCGCATGGGGGGTATAAGTGAAACCACCATCGGATTCCAGGGCAAGACTACCGTTGGCCGGCAAGGTCCTCAGTACCGCAAACAACGGCCTGCCGGTATCCTGGTCGTTGGCGAGGAGGCCGTCCTCGGCATTGACTGAAAACGCGCGGTTGGCGACGGCCTCATAGCTATCGGGCACAGTCACCGGGGCGCTGGCATCATTGTCGTCGACCGTGAACACGCGGTCGCCTGGCGGCACAAACGGTATGAGTCGATCACTGGTTTGCAGAACAACCTGACGTTTTTCCGCCGCCGCATCCGCAGCGACGGTGAGCTCGAACTGCAGGCTGGTGCCGTCGGCGGCGACTTGAAGGCTCTCGAGCACAATGCCATCGGCGGCCTCTACGCTGGCCGCGGTGACCGCCTCCAGCCCTTGGCCCTGCACGGTCATCACTGTCTGACCACCCCGCGCAACGGTTGGGGGCACCAGTGATCTGGCATAGCGGCCCCGGGCGACACCCACCGGTCGCGAGAACAGCGGTAACGACGCGGGTTCCGTTGTGCCGGTGCGGGTCACACCAACCGGCGGCGAGATCACAGGCGACCAGATGGCGGATTTCTCGATGATGTAGAGGGTATTGGCGGGTTCAGAGCTGGCTGAGCTGTCCTCATTGATGCCCAGAATCTGGACGACGCGCCCGCCAACGGCCGCGGACGAATCGGCCAGCAGCCTCAGCGTTGCGCGGGTATCGCTTTGAACACTGTAGTCCTGCACGATGATGCCTTCCCCGGGCAACACAATCGCGCCCTGGGATTGCGACAGGTTCTTGCCCTGGATGTGAATCGTGCGCGCCACGCCATCGCGAACCTGGAACGTGGGCGTCAAGGCATGGATCTGCGGCGGCGCGGCCTGAATCTGGAGTAAACCGGGCGCCGGCAGACTGCGTTCCGGCGTTTGCAGGCGGATCCGCCGATCGAACAACGGCGCACTGTTGTCGACGGCAACATCCACCGCGACGGTGCTGGCCGAAACCGTCAGGGACCCACCATCGACGGTGATACCGTCACCCGGTTCCACCACTACCTCGCTGACGCCGTCGAGCCCCTGGCCCTGGAACGTCAGCGTGGCCGATTGCCCGCGCAGTAGAGCCCGAGGAGAAAACTCCAGAACCACCGGACCTCGCGTCACACCGACCGGCGAGGAATGCAGAAATCGCGCATCGCCTTGTTCGGGGGTTTGTCGCGTGACGCCCAGCGGCGGGGCGGTGAGGGGACTGAAGGTGCGCAGCGGTTCGTCGACCACGCTGAAGGTGTTGGATGGATCGGGGGTACCCGAAGAGATCGCGCTGCGGGTCTCGACCTGGACCAGGCGCTCACCCAGTGGCGCCGCGGCTTCGACGCTGAATTGGGTGGTTACAATCGTTCCTTCGGGATTTGATGTGACCTCTTCGCTCAATACCACGCCATCGGAAGGGGTGATCCGGACATCGGGCTGCGGGTTGCCCAGATCCTGGAGCGTAAACGGAAGGCCGCGCAGGTGCTGGCCACGAATCAGAAGTTCATAGCCGCCGCCGCGCGGCACCAGAGTGGGGTGAACGCTTTCGATGACGGGAGCGGGTGCAGTAACCAGGATTTGATCGACGTTGGCTTGAACCTTGGGAATACGATGGCCCGAACCATCGAAAAGCACCACGCGACGAAGCCCCGGCTGGGCGGTGTCATCGACCGCGGCCGAAAACTGCAGCGATTCGCCGTTTGCGGCGATCTGCAGACCGGTCAGCACAATGCCGTCCGGCGGGGCGACAGCGGCCGAGGCGACCTCGTCAAGCTCGAAACCGGTGACGGTGACGACCTGCCCGCTGGTATCAATCGCCAGCCGATCGGGATTGACCGCCGTGATGCCGGGGCCTCGCAGGGCGCCGAGCGGAGGCGCGATCAGAGTGCGATCGATCGGATCTGGCGGCAGAGGCTCCTTGATGACGCCGACCTGTGCTGACCAGTTGTTACGCCCGACTGCGATTTCGGATTCTCTGGTGACGCCGAGTGCGGCATTGACGAACACATCGCCCGGCTCGAGTTCGTAGGGTAGCCCCTGGGTCCCAGAAACGGGCTTCGACGAAGCCGCGCTGGCCTCGCCGGATGGCCCCTCGGCAACCGCCGCGGCCACCACGCACAGGCCCGCGATAATGGTCACAACAACCGGCGCCGCAAACACGCCCTGAAGTCTCGTCAGTTTAGACCGCACGCCCTTGATCTCCCTGAAAACGCGACGGATTCAGGACGACGGCGGAGGAACGATAACGGAGCGACCGTTTTCGGTAATCAGCCGGGTGCGCGCTGTCCCATCCATGCTGGAGGCCAGCTCAACGCGTACGACGGGTTCACCGCCGGTAAATCGCGACAGCGCCGTGCTTTGCTGCTGGGTCGTGCTGAAGCTCAGGGTGGCCAGAAGAACGCTCGGACCGTCCGGGATATCAACGCTTGCCGTGGCTGTAGCGCTGGCCTCCGAGCCCTGCAAGGCCGAGGAGGTCACGGACAACGGATGACCCCGGGGCGGGCTGACGGTCACCGAGACGGTATTGCCGACCGGCACGTTGGTGGTCTCGAGCCCGACCTCCACCGGATTGGGCGCGTCCGAGGGCAGCACGATATCGCCGTGGCCCGAGGGCTCTGCCGGCGCGGCCGTTCCGGCCACGTTCGCGATGCGGATCGTGGGCACGCCGCTAATGACGAGCTGGCCGGGTTCTGCTAGGGAATAGGCCGGATTGGAGGGGCCGCTGAAGGTGAAATTCTCGGCCTCTAGGCGAATGCGGCCTTTGCCACCATGCGCATTGGGCCAATTGCTTCCAGTGTACAAACCAGTTCGACCGCCTGTCGCTGAAACCGAGCCGTTTCCGGCCAGGTTAGTGGCGATCAGGCGAATACCGCCGCCGGAGCCCCCACCGCCGACGCGGCCTCCGGCGCTCAGATTGCGTTCATGTCCCACGTCACCGCTACGGCCGCCATTAGCCAGTATCTCGCCGCCGTCGGCAATGGTCAGCGTTCCAGAGACTGCAAGCAGCAGGGCACCGCCGCCTCCCCCGCCGCCGCTGCCGCCGGTACTTTGGCGCCCGCCGCCGCCGGAGCCGCCCGAACCGCCGACCAGAGGCAGCAGGTCGTCGTTTCCATAGGTAGGACCAGACGCCCCGTTACATCGATTGTACGATACGGATCCCGCCGTGCCGAAAGACCCACCAGAACCGTGACAACTGGTGTGAGTGAGATAGCTAATCGTGGGAAACCCACCCCCCGGACCGATACCCGCCTGAGCGATTCGCGGGCTGTCTGCCTCGGTCGAATCATCGGCCATACCGCCGCGTCCACCATCAAAGCCGCCCGGACCGCCTTCACCCGGCAGCCCGTCGTCGCCCAGGTTGCCATCGCCGGCGCCGGCGCTGGGCGGCGCGTCCGATCCGCTGACGTCGATGGTGCCGTTGATCGTGGCATCGCCGCTGACCAGCAGCGTCACCGGCGTGTTGAGTGCGTTTTTGGAGAACGTCACGGAAATGCCGGCGGGTATATCGATCGACGTGTATTCCAGAATGCCGTCGGGAGGCAATTGAACCTCGGTATCGACCGCCGGATTCAGCGCGCCGTCGGCGCCGCCGCTTCCGCTGTCAAACGCCAAAGTCAGTTGCGAGACGAGACCCGCCACAATGATGCAAAGCAACTGTAATGCAATACGCATGGTTTTCTCCCTATACGCGTAAATAGTCATAGCATGTGAATCCGCACGGCATCGGAGCTTGCCGCAAACTTGATTCCTTCACCGTCGCGGTGCTCCGGACCATAGCCCGTTGCCAGGTAGGCCGAAGGAACCGGATCGAATCGTTGTTCCTGGGCATCGAGGATCACCCAGCGATCGCCAACCCGGACTTCTGCCCAGGCGTGGAAGTCGAACGGACCCAGCCGCCTGTCTTCTTGCGCCACGAATCCGTTGACTTTTCTGGCTTCGATGTCCAGCTCTTCGGCCAGCGCCACGGCCAGCGCCGCATACTCGCTGCAGTCACCGGCCCGTTTCTCGAAGGCTGTTTCCGCGCCGCGGTCGATTGGGTCATAGCCGGTGTATTCGATTTCACTCACCAGCCAGTCGTAGATCGAACGCGTAGTATCCATCACCGTCTTTCGTTCAAGCCGCCGGGCAAGCGCGGCAATGCCCGTGCTTCGCAAAGCCGCCCGGGATTGATCAGATGAGGGCAGATGCGTGCCCCGCAATCGAGCGTTCCGGTGGTCGTCAGCCATCGCCATGCGAGCGCGAAACCGGATCTCGCGACGGCCGAACGGCGGAATCAGCGGGACGTTTGCGCGAACTTCGCCATCCCGGCGATGGCCATCAGTCTCGAGAAGCGGAACGTTGGCTTCCAGCGATACCAAACTTTGCTGCCACGACCTGCGCATCGGCGCAAAGGAGCGAACCTGGATGTCTCTCAGCGGCTCATTGGTTGTGTTTTCCACACCCAGATGCCAATAGACCACGCGCTCTTGCGGGTAGTGACCCGTTGGATTGCGCATCATCAACAGCCATGCCGCGATTGCCGTCGCCACGGCAATCAGCAGCACTGCGCCGACAAGCCGCCGACCCCGCGTGACTTTGCTTATCAGCCGCATGGAAGACCTCCGACGCGACGGCGCCCCTGAACAAGCCGAGAGTGACGGTCAATCTGCTGTTTAATTGTGTCGCGATCACCATCCATGAAGAAAACGGGCCGGCCAAGCTGCATCGAAGCGCGGGTTGCCGCTTCACCAACGTGTATCGGATCATCGCCGGCCAGAACGATTGTTGCATCGTTCTCCAAAGTCTGCGCCGCAGCCCGTTCAGCCGCGTCGTTTATCGACCGGGGATCAGCGTCATGTAGCTCGATGCCGCCGCCGGCAAGGCCTGCCGGTGCGGGCGACAATCCAACCCACGCCAATACGCTGCCGGCACGCTCCCCGAGCGCGGCCACCTGCTCGACGGGAACCGCAAGCAAGCGCTTCAGTTCAGGTTCTTCGATTGGCTCGGGCTGCGTCATGGCAATGCCTGCCGCGCCGTGTCGCACGACACGAACCCGTTCGATTTCAGAAGGCTTCCAGCGCGCGATGCGGCGGACAATCTGATCATCGTCGTAGCCATTACCGAAAACGTAAATGGAGTGCTCGGCGCGGCCGGCAAGCACGCGCAATTCGAGAAAAGACCGCGGCAGTGCGCCTCCAGGCTGCCAACGCGACTGTCGGGACGGCTGACGGATGTCAAAGATTCGCGTGCCCGACGGTATTTGCTTCAGCGTTTCGGGCGCCACAAAATTCGGGCGCGAAGCCGGCGGGCTCGGCACCGACGCGGGTTCGAGTCCGGGTTCAGGCCCGGCTTTCGAGCAAGGGGGGTCGGCCGCATCATCGGCGGCGACCGCCCGGCTTGCGACTACGACCGAAGCCAGAATCAGCACGAACAATCCTATGCTTGCCAGCACTCGAATCACGGCTGTTCATCCTCGAAACGATCAGAAAACAGCGCATCGGTCATCTGAAGGAACCGGGTATGGAAGCCAGCGCTCAGAATCCAGGCGCTAACCGATTCGTTCCCCTGGCCGCGGGTGGCACTGGTTTCCACGTCCTGGTCGATCAACAGCCCTGGACCGCTGTCCATACACAGCCGCAGCCAGCCACCGCCGCTGTAGGTTCGAGATCGCAGCGAGCCGAGAATCACGGCGTCCGTGCCGAAGATATCGAGCTCGGGTGAGACGCTGCAGCCGCTGTCCCAGGGCCAGGCGACGAGCCTGCCCGTCAAGCTACTCCAGTCAACTGAACCGCCCCCCGAAGCGAACTGTCCCTGGCCGCCATCGAGAGCAACCCAGCCAACCGACTCGGCGCTGCTGATTGCGCCATTGAGCACGCTGGAGCGCTCCAGTGCGACGTGGGCCTGGCCGGCGGTTACGGAGCCAACTGCTACCGATAGCCACGGTGAAGACGGCGCTTGCGGCAGCGCATTCGACTCGTTTGCCAGCCCCTGCAGCGATGCGAGGAATATTGGAGGCGCGGTGAACTCGCGTTCGAATGTAACCGGGTTCCAGCTACCGGCCGCTTCGGACGACTGCACCGAATCCACCAGCGCGCGACCCGCTTCCAGGCGTGCGCCGCCGGGCAGGCGATGCGATCCCGGCGCAACCGCGAGGTAGCGAATTTCGGTTTCTGCCGATAGCCCGAATTGTTCGGGTGGCTGGACCTGGACGGCTTCGAACCCGGTGGTGGTGACGTTGCGGATGCGCACCGACGCCGGATTCATCTCCCCGGCGTCGGGAAGAATGACCACCACCGGAACCACGTCAAACGGATGCGAGAACGTGATCGCCGCGAACCCGCTCGTTTCGGAAACGGCCGGCAGCGTGACGGTTCGCGCCTCCATACCCCAGGTCTCGCCGGCTCGATGCAGCACCTCGATCGTGGCCGCGGCGCTGTCCGTCCAGGCGGGTTCGCCCGCAGTGGCTTCGAACTGGATCTGATAGACGTATTCTCCGGCTGCGCTACCCGCGTTATCTTGGCCGACGATTGCCACCGACTCGCCGCTTTGCCAGTTCTGCGCGTTGAACACGATTTCAGACACGCCGGGCTGACCCCAGGCTGGTTGATCGCTCTGGACAGACACCGTGACCGGCTCCAGCGGCTCGGCCGACAACGACACCGTCAGTTCGGCGCTGGAATTCGGCCCCGCCGTCGCCAGTCCGCTGCCCGGCGTGATAATGAGAGATGCCTGTTCGTCATCGTTGTTGACTGCCTCCAGCGGCGAATGAGTCAGCCCATCGAAGGCCGCATCCTGGCTGGCAGACGGCCCGATCTGAATTTGATAGACAACATCGCCGTCAAGCAGCAAGTCATCTTCCCCCGACACCGTCACCGTTTGCGGCTGATCCCAATTGTCGGGATCAAAATTCAGTGCAGCCGGCGCAACCGTGCCTTCCTGCGGATTTGAACTGATCAGCGGGACCGAAACACTACTGTCCGGTTGCTGGGACAGCACAACGGTGAACTGGTCTTCAAGCCCATCTTCGCTAGTTGTCAGTGGCAGATCGGCAGCGACCAGCAATTCACCGCCGCCCGAAGGATTGGTCACCTCGATTGAAAAGACCTGCTGATCGGACGCCACCCCGTCAGTAACCGAGACCTGCGGATTGTAGACCCCGGTTTGATAAACTTGTGGCTGCCAGCTCAGCGTCGCAGTACCACTTCCGCCATCGGTCAGGCTGGCGCCTTCGGGTAGGGGGTCAACTGAGAAAACAAGCGTATCACCATCCGGGTCGGAAGCCGCGAACTGGACTTCGAGCAACTCGCCTACTGCAATCGATTGTGCGGCAACCGCATCGAGTTCGGGCGGTTGATTGCTGCCGCCGGTGACAGCGTAGGTGACCTGATATTCGCCCGTCGAGTTGACGTCGAACAGATGAAGCTGCGAAACCCAATTACCATCGACTTTCGACCGCCGGGTCCAGTAATTGACCGGCAGCAAATTCTTGCCGTCGGATCGCCAGACCGAAGTGATTTCACCGTCGCCGCCGCTCGGATCGGGCAGTAAGGAGTAAACCGGGCCGGATCGCTCCGGGAAGCTCAATTCGTAGATCTTCTGGTTGGCCAACTGCTCGACCAACTCAAGCACCGATTGCGACGAGACATCCTCGGCCGGTGAATCCAAGCCGCTGGACTCGAATAACGCCAGCGTATCGCCGCCGTTGGGACGAGCCAGAAAGTCACGGCGACTGTCACGGCCAGGCAGATCATTTCTCACCAGGCCGACAAGCGTGTGGGTATCCACCCGGTCTATCAGGGAGGTCAGCTCGCCACCCAGTGAATCGCTGTGATAGTAGTCCGCTTCAAAGGAGATGAAGTGGCCGTAGAGCGAAACCAGCATCGACCAGATTGCAGTCGCGCTCTCCCCGGCCGGCAAGTCGCCGAACTCCGCCAGTAGACTGTTGATAACCTCGCCGTCGTTGACCTGCGTGTTCAGAAGCTCGAAGTTGATCAGCAGGCCCTGATCGTTGTCCACGATTTCCGGCTGGGCCGACTCGATTGCCAAACTCTTCGCCGGTCCGAAGCCGGAATTCTTGATCCGCACGGCCAGCGGGAACGACACCGGAGCTTCCTCTTCCGGGGTGAGCGGATCATCACCCAACACCTCGTCGGGCAGGAAATAATCCAGGCTCAACCTTGGCATCGGCTTGACCTGGATGAAGTCCGGTGCCACCTCAACCGTCTCGCTTTCGCCCCCGTAGCTGTAAGAAAGCGTGGCGCCGACCCGGAACAGTTGTCCTGCAGGCAATTCCCCACCGGCCCCCGGCGCCGGAATGATCAACCAGTGAATATCCGCCTGCGCGCCAGCATCGATTGACCCGTTGCCGCTGATGTCCCCATCGAGGCCGGTTGTCTCATCTTGTGTAATGAAAAAAACTGCGTCGGTATTGTCCGGATCCGAACTGGCCAGTACCGGGTTGTCGTCGGCGTCGAGAAACCAGACATTGATCTCGATGTCTTCCAGCGCCGTCGTGTCAAGCCCATTGGTGATACGCATATGCGCGTCGAAGGCCTGACGCTCGAGAGTCAGCTCTTGTTGAATCTGGATACGAACAACCGAGCAGACCGTCTCCTGCGCGTGAGACGCTCGTACAACCCCCACCATAATCAGCAACCCAACGAGCCAGAATCCCCAACTGACTCTAATCGGGGGAGGTGAATACCCCAACATAGAACCCAATTTCCGTAGATCAAAGGGCTCCCTCAGGAGCTCAAACAATCGCGGACGATACTTGGATGCCGGATCCCTCAATCCAGCAGCATCTACTGATGCCAGAAGACAGGACTTGAACTACAGCCCTAAATGCCAAACCCACGCCGATGATTAATCTTGGTGTCGACGGTATAGTCAAACACATCTCTTGTCAACTGCCGCATTGGGATACGCAACACACCGGCCGCCCGCAAATCATACTCAGGCCGGCTTTAGCGACTCCGGGGTGCCGGCCAATGCTCACGCTAGCGAAAACCTCTACAATCCTGATCAAAATCGCCCAAAGCCACGACACTTAAAACCCGGCGCCCGACACGGGAGATATGGACAAGCTCAAACCCCGCGAGCCTGCATTACCACAGCGGTTGGGCCTGCTGTCAACCCAAAGTAGAAATGTCCCCTTTTCTCCAAAGTAGAAATGTCCCCTTCGTTTTCATGTGATGCGGTCGGGGTAGGCTCGCTTCCAGGGGTGGTCGGGTGGTGGTTTGTAGGCAGGCTTTGCGGCTTGCTGCTGTC
>NZ_JBJNIO010000131.1:0-29030 GCF_056324145.1 Wenzhouxiangella sp. YN1 | reverse complement strand
AAGCCTCAAAAATGCCAAATCCTGGCGAATCAATGCCATCCAGACCCACCATCGAGCCGAACCTGCAAGCTGGGTGACCAAAATCCATCAAAGCCGGCTTGACTCAGCGTGAAAGAGGCAGTCTGATGAATAAGCTGGGCTGAAAGGACCGAAGGATTTCATCAAGGAAATCCTGCCCCAACCCAAGCCTCTGCTCTGCGTACCAGGCTGCTGCAGCTTCAAGATCCTGCTCTGCTTCGAAGCGGACATGAAGCCCGGGGCTCATAAACGCTTGCGAATGCCTGCTACAACGTCTTCTGCCCGGCGGCCCGGATCATGGTCCAGTTCGTAAATGTCCAGGCGACGATCCAGCTCTTGCCGCTGGGCGTCCGAAAGGGCCAGCGCGCTCTGGTCAGCCGCGATACTGTCCCAGAGCTGTTCAACCAGTTGGAGGCGCTCTTCCACTGACAGGTCAAGTAATGTCGATGTGTTCATGGCCATCTCCTGTAGCCGGATTTTATCCGAAATTGCTCCCCGGAACATAACCCGGGGCCTTTGCAGTCCGAAGATCGGTCTGAGTTGGGAGATCCCGGCTCTGCGCTTCGCTTGGCCGGGATTACGAGTTGGGCTGAATGCGTCGCCACCAGCGCACGTACCCCCGGACTCCGATCCGGGGTCTTCCCGATGCTGGCGTCTTCGGATGGGAGGTCCCGGCGCTGTGGCCGGGATTTCGGAGGGTGTGTGAGGGCCTTGCCGCCAGCACCCGTATCCCCGGACTCGATCCGGGGTCTTCTCGCTGCTGGCGCCTTCGGATGGGAGGTCCCGGCGCTGTGGCCGGGATTTCGGAGGGTGTGTGAGGGCCTTGCCGCCAGCACCCGCATCCCCGGACTCGATCCGGGGTCTTCTCGCTGCTGGCGCCTTCGGATGGGAGGTCCCGGCTCTGTGGCCGGGATTTCGGGGGTGGCTTGGCGCTGTGCTGCCAGCACCCGTATCCCCGGACTCGATCCGGGGTCTTCCCGCTACCGGCACCTTCGAGTGCAAGGTCCCGGCTCTGCGCATGGCTTGTTTTGTGATGCTTGTCACGATCTGCTATTGTCGGCGGCGTTGACCGGGTGGCATTCGAGGGCGCAAGGTGGCTTTGTGGCTGCTGCGCGTGGGGCGAGCGGCACAGGGAACACAGGAACCAGCAGGGGATGACAACAGGCATGGAGCCGTTCGGCCCGGACCGGGCCGCCGGGGAGGTTGTGGATGAACGCGAGCTGTCGGCATTGCTGCTGGATGTCATTCCGGGCATTTTTTATCTGGTTGACACCTGCAGACGCCTGCGGCTGTGGAATCCTCGGCTGCAGAGTCTGACCGGCTACAGCGCCGCGCGAATCCGGCGCATGTCGGCGCTGGACTTTTTTGCGCAAGCCGATCAGGAAACGGTGGAGCTGGCGCTGGAAAAGTGTCTGATCGAGGGTTATTCCGCAACCGATGTGTCGGTGCTGACCGCGCGCGGCGCCAGCCCGCCGCATCATTTCCAGAGCCGTCGGATAGAGCTTGAGGGCGAGCAGATGATTGCCGGCGTTGCGGTGGATGTCTCGCGGCTGAAGGCGGTGGAGGCGGATCATGCGCGCCAGCGCATTCAGTTGGAGCGGCTGGCCAGCCACGTGCCCGGCGCGGTTTATCAGCTGCAGCTCGACGCCGATACCGGCCGGCTGTGGCTGCCGTATGCCAGCAGCAAGTTCCAGCAGGTGTTCGGCACTGACTATGACGCCGTAGCGGAAGACGCGGCGCCGCTGTTTCAGCGCATTCATGACGACGACGCCGATCGGGTAATGCAGTCGATCACGCACAGCGCCGAGATGCTGGAGCCGTTTTTCGAGCATTTCCGCATGTATCCGATTGGTCGACCCCGCAATGATCAGAATCTGGAGTGGGTAGAGGTGGACTCCGGCCCCGAGCGGCTGGCCGACGGCAGCGTCATGTGGCACGGCTTTGCCCGCCTGGTGACGCATCGTCGTCAGCTCGAGCGCAAACTGACTCGGCTGGCCTACTATGACGATCTGACCGGGCTGGCCAACCGCGCCCATCTGCAGTCGACCCTGCGTGACGAGCTGAGGCTGGCCGGCTCGGCGCGTGAGGGTCTGGCGGTGCTGTATCTGGATCTGGACAGTTTCAACGACATCAACGACGCCTGGAGCCACACCGCCGGCGACCGGCTGTTGAAAGAGGTGGCCCAGCGGCTCGATTCGCTGGTGACCGGCGAAGGCCTGCTCGGGCGCGTTGGCGGCGATGAGTTCATGGTGGTACTGCGCGGGCGCGACGCCGCCCGCCGTGCCGAGGCCCTGAGTGAGGAAATCTGCCGCACGATGGCCGCACCGATGCGGCTGGACCAGCGCCAGGTGCGGATGACCATTTCCATCGGCATCAGCCTGTATCCCGACGATGCCGATTCTGCCGAGGACATGACGCGCCACGCCGACGCGGCTGTGTACAAGGCCAAATCGCAGGGGCCGGGGCGCTGGGCACGCTACACCCGCGAGCTGACCGAAGCCGCCCGCGCCCGGCGTTATCTGGAGACCGAGCTGCGCAGCGCCATCGAGCGCGAGCAGATTCAGGTGTCTTTGCAGCCGATTGTTGCCCTGGCCGACGGCCGGCCCGTGGCGGTGGAGGCGCTGGCGCGCTGGTATCACTGGGAGGACGGCTGGCTTGCGCCCGACCGCTTTGTGGCCCTGGCCGAAAAGCGCGGGCTGGTAGCGGCCCTGGGCGAGCAGGTGTACCGGCGTGCCATGCAGGCGGTTGCCGCCAGGGCGGGGATCAATGTCGCGCTCAATGTCGCCCCTGATCAGCTGCAGGACCCCGACTTCTGCGCGCGCTTGCTGGCCATGGGCCAGGATGCCGGCCTGGGGCCCGAGCGCATCGAAGTCGAGATCACCGAGCGTGCCTTCATGCGCGACAGCACCGAGGCGTTCAAGCAGATCAGCCGGCTGCGCGAGGCGGGTATCAGCGTGACCATTGATGATTTCGGCACCGGGTTTTCATCGCTGGGCTACCTGCGTCGTTTGCCGGTACAGCATCTCAAGATCGACCGCACTTTCGTGCGTCATGTCGAAGACGACAAGGCCAGCGCCGCCATCGTGCGCGCGGTGACCAACCTGGCCCATGATCTGGGCATGGAAGTCACCGCCGAAGGCGTCGAGACTGCCGGCGAGGCAGAGTTCGTGCGCGCCGTGGGCTGCGATTATGCGCAGGGCTGGTACTACGGCAAGCCGGATCTGGTTGAGTGACGGCTTCCGGGCAGCGCGTCGGTCTCGTTGCCCCGGCTCCCGAGCCGGAGGCTGCGGTTGGCCTGCTGGTGAAGAGACTACAGGCGGCGCCATCAGGCAAGGCTGATAGGCCGCGTGGGTTTCGAGAGAGGCCCGCATCGCGATCTGGAGATCGCTCCTACAAATTCATGCGCCACCGCCCCGTGCTTATCGCGATCTGGAGATCGCTCCTACAGACTCATGCGCCACCGCCCCGTGCTTATCGCGATCTGGAGATCGCTCCTACAGATTCATGCGCCATCGTTCGGTGTGGGAGCGATCTCCAGATCGCGATTCTTTTCGCGTAATATCCTTTGCCGGGAAATGCAGGAAACCGCTGATCATGTCCGAACCTCTCGAACTGCGCGCCGCTCGTCCGGGTGATGAGCCATTGCTGCTCGATCTTATTCGCGAGCTGGCCGAATACGAACAGCTGGCCCATGAGGTCGAGGCAACTGCCGAAGATCTGGCTGAATCACTGTTCGGCGACGGCGCGGTAGCCGAGGCGGTCATTGCGGAGTGGAATGGTCAGGCTGCCGGCTTTGCGCTTTTCTTCCGCAACTTTTCCACTTTTGTCGGGCGCCCCGGGCTTTATCTTGAAGACATCTACGTGCGCGAGTCCGAACGCGGCAAGGGTATTGGCAAGGCCTTGCTGCTGCACCTGGCCGGCATTGCGCGCCAGCGTAATTACGGGCGCATGGAGTGGAGCGTGCTCGACTGGAATCAGCCGGCGATTGATTTCTATCGCAGCCTGGGTGCCAGGCCGATGACAGGCTGGACGGTGTTTCGGCTGGATGAACAGGCGTTGAAGAAGCTGTAGCCGGGTTGGCCGGTCTGGCAGCTGATGTAATTGGTGGTGCTTTGTCGTAAATTGCACTGCCGGTTGGCGGGCTTATCGCGATCTGGAGATCGCTCCTACAGGCTCATGCGCCACCGCCCCGTGCTTATCGCGATCTGGAGATCGCTCCTACAGGCTCATGCGACACCGCCCTGTGCTTATCGCGATCTGGAGATCGCTCCTACAGACTCATGCGCCATCGTCCCGTGCTTCTCGCGATCTGGAGATCGCTCCTACAGACTCATGCGCCACCGCCCTGTGCTTATCGCGATCTGGAGATCGCTCCTACAGGCTCATGCGCCACCGCCCTGTGCTTATCGCGATCTGGAGATCGCTCCTACAGGCTCATGCGCCACCGCCCTGTGCTTATCGCGATCTGGAGATCGCTCCTACAGGCTCATGCGCATCGTTCGGTGTGGGAGCGATCTCCAGATCGCGATGTTCTGGCCCGAGACGGCGTCTTCGCGACCTGGAGATCGCTCCCATGAAACACGCCGGCAGCGCCGTTTGATTTTTCTTTAAGCCTGCATTCAGTCAGACTGTGGCAAACTCGACATCCCTGATTAAACGGAATTCCGGTGGCTTTTGTGCCAACTTCACAGGACGTCATTTCTGAAGGGGAGGTGACCCGGCTGCTCTCCGAGCTGCGTGAGCAGCCCGAGACGCTCGACCGCATTCTGCCGCTCATTTACGACGATCTGCGCGAGGTGGCCCGCTGTCAGCAGGCGCGTTTCGGGTCCACGCCCACGCTGCAGACCACCGAGCTGATTCATGAAGCCTTTCTGAAGCTGCGCAACAGCGCCAGCCAGAACATTCGCAACCGGGTGCATCTCAAGCGCCTGTCGTCGCTGGCCATTCGCCAGCTGATTGTCGACCACGCCCGCAGCAAGCTGGCGGCCAAACGCGGGGCCGGGCAAGCGCCGCTGAGCCTGAACGAAGAGCTCGCCGGCGGCGTGACCGGCAGTGAGGAAACCGTGCTCATGATCGACGAGGCGCTGGCGCGTCTTGAAGAGGCCAATCCGCGCCTGGCCGAGGTGGTCATTGCGCGGTTTTTCGGTGGGCATACCGCCGATGAGATCGCCGAAATGCTCGATATTTCCGTGCGCACGGTACAGCGCGACTGGGAGCGCGCCCGCGCCTGGCTGCTGGTGGAAATGAACAATCAGTGACCACAAGGCCCGATCGCAAGCCGTTTGGCCGCTTGACCCCGGCGCGCCGCCGCCTGGTGGATACTCTGCTCGACGAGCTGCTTGACTGTCCCCGCCAGCAGCGCGCCGCCGAACTGGCCCGCATTGTTCAGCGCGCCCCGCGCGTGGGCGCCTGGCTGGAGCGCCTGCTGGCCGCCAGCACCGAGCCCGGCGGGCTGCTCGATCAGTCCGCTTATTCTCTGGTTGGCGATGCCCTGGACGCGCGCCTGGACGGTCCCGGAAAGCCGGAGTTCGAGCCGGGTACGCGCCTGGGCCCCTGGCGGTTGATCGAGCCGGTGGGTGCCGGCGGCATGGGGGATGTCTATCGGGCCGAGCGCGCCGATGGGGCTTTCGACATGCAGGTGGCCGTCAAACTGATTCGCAGCCACAGCGACGACCTGGCGCGCCTGCTCACCTTCGAGCGCCAGACGCTGGCGCGGCTCAATCACCCCGGCATTGCCCGGTTGCTTGACGGCGGCGTGACCGACGATGGCCGGCCCTATCTGGTGATGGACTGGGTCGACGGCGACACGCTTGATGCCTGGTACGCAAAGGTCGGGCCGGACCCGACCACGGTACTGCGCATTTTCCGCGAAGCCTGCGATGCGGTGACCGCAGCGCATCGCGAGCTGATCGTGCACGGTGACATCAAGCCGGCCAACCTGATGTTGACCGCGCCCGGCCGCGTTTGCCTGCTCGACTTCGGTGTTGCCCGCCTGCTGGACCGCGACATGCACTACAACCTGCCGGCGGCGATGACGCCCGGCTTTGCCGCGCCGGAAGTGCTTGAAGGCCAGCCGGTGTCGACGGCGGCCGATATCCATGGCCTGGGTGCACTGCTGCGCTGGCTGGTCTATGGAGATGCGTCGCCAGCGTCACAATCGTCGCGATCGGATGCCGGCCCACAGCCCAGACAGCGCTGGCGCACGTTCCGCCGTCGACGCGATCTGGACGCCATCATCGCGCGCGCCACGCACGCTGACCCGGCGCTTCGCTATGCTACCGTCAACGCGCTGGCGCTGGATGTTCGCCGGCTGGAAGACGAGCTGCCCATTCATGCGCGCCGGCCGCGCATGTTAGAGCGCGCGGCGTTGTGGACGCGCCGCCATGCCGTGGGCGCCACGCTCGGCCTGCTGGTGCTGGTCTCGCTGGTGGGGGGCGTGTCGGCAGTAGTCTGGCAGGCGCGCGTGGCCCAGGTGGAGCGCGACCTGGCCCAGGCCGAGGCGCGCCGTTCCAACGCGCTGCGCGAGCATCTCACGCTGCTTTTTCGCGAGGTGGGCAGCCTGTCCACCGACACCGAAAGCATGACTGCGCGCGAGCTGCTCGACCGCACCGCCGGGGTCGCCGGCGAGTGGCTGGCCGGGGATCCCGACTTGCGCCAGCAGGTCAACGCCGTGCTCGGCGAGATCATGATCGCGCTCAACGACTATGCCGCCGCCGAGCCGCTGCTGGCCGACTTTGCCGAAAGCGACGAGGGCGCTGAAAATCCCCTGCTGCGCTCCATCGCGCTGCTTGACATGGCGCAGGTGCATCACCGTCGCGGGCGGATGCAGGAAGCGCTGGTGGACGCCGACCATGGCCTGGCGATTCTTGAATCGATTCCGGGAACGCATCCGGCCCGCATGTCCGACGCGCTGCAGGTTCGCGGGCGTATCCGGCGCGATCTGGGGCAGTGGGATGGGGCGCTGGCCGATCTCGAGCGCGCGCGCGAACTGGCGCTGGAAGTCTCCGCCGGCCCGCGTCCGCTGATGGCCCGTGCT
Organism: Wenzhouxiangella sp. YN1; assembly: GCF_056324145.1. Taxonomy (NCBI): domain Bacteria; kingdom Pseudomonadati; phylum Pseudomonadota; class Gammaproteobacteria; order Chromatiales; family Wenzhouxiangellaceae; genus Wenzhouxiangella; species Wenzhouxiangella sp. YN1. The sequence goes on along the minus strand of NZ_JBJNIO010000131.1, from coordinate 21,976 downwards.
GAAAACAACCTGGCGACCACGCTGCTGATTGGCGGTGAGCTGAAAGCAGCCGTTCGCCATCTGGAAGCGGCCGAAGCGCTGTGGCTGGCGCTCGATCGCGGGGAGTCCAGCGACGCCCTATCGGTAACGGCCAATCTGGCAACCGTTTTCAAGCGCCTGGGCCGCAACGACGAAGCCGAGCAGCGGCTGCGGCGGGTGGTGGCTGTGCGCGAAGAACAGTACGGGCCGTCGGGGGCCATGGCCGCCGCGCGCCTGAACCTGGGTCGCCTGCTGGTCGTGCGCGGCGCGCTCGACGAGGCTGAAACCCAGCTCGAGCGCGCCACCGAGGTGTTTGCGCGCTACATCGGCAGCGACACGCCCGACTTTGCCGCCGCGCTGCTGGGACAGGGTGAGCTGGCCGAGGCCCGCGGCGACTTGACGACGGCGCTGGCGCATTATCAGCGCTCGCGCGAGATCATGCTGCGCCTGCTCGGCGAGAGCCACCCCTACAGCCTGCGCCTGCGGCTGGCGGTGGTGCAGGTGCAGCGGCGCCTCGGCGAGAGTTTTGAGCCGGGCGCCCTGGAAGCGCTGGCCGATGATGCCGAAGCCGTGGGCAACGCTGCCCGCTCGGTGCTTTCAGAGATTGCCTGCGAGCGCGCGCGGCGGGCGCTGGAGGAGAATCGTCAACCCGACGCGCTTGGCCATGCGCAGCAGTGTCTGCAGCTGCGCGTGGCGCTGGGCCTTGGCGGCTGGCGCATCACCGAGGCCCGCGCCCTGATCGCCGCCGCTGAATCCGGGGGTGCTCATGAAAGCGAGACCACCCGCCGCCTGATCACCCGCCTGACCCGCGAGATGAACCCCGAACACCCCGCCGTGACCTGGTTCGAACGCTGAAGCACCCCGACGGCCCCGCACCCTGACCGCAGGAGCGGTTTCCGGACCGCGATTGTTTCCAAGCCCGGCGCTTTCGCGATCTGGAGATCGCTCCTACAGGACAAGCTGCCCGGACTCTCTCCCGCAGGAGCAGTTTCCAGACCGCGGTTTTTTCCAAGCCCGGCGCTTTCGCGATCTGGAGATCGCTCCTACAGGACAAGCTGCCCGGACTCTCTCCCGCAGGGGCGGTTTCCAGACCGCGGTTTGTTCCGAGCCCGGCGCCATCGGGATCCGGAGATCGTTTCTGCGAAGTGTGGCGCTTGCCCGTCGGCGTCAACTTGAGTTTCCGCGCGCCACCCTCATTCAATGGAAAGAGAACTCAAGGCCCTCAACACATGCAATTCAAGGACTATTACAAGACGCTGGGCGTCAAGCCAGAGGCGTCCGCCGATGACATTCGGCGGGCGTATCGCAAGCTTGCGCGCCAGTACCATCCCGACCGCAACCAGGAAACCGGATCGGAAGAACGCTTCAAGGAAATTGGTGAGGCCTACGAAGCGCTCAAGGACCCCGAAAAGCGCAAGCAGTATGACCAGCTGCGTGCCGGCGGCTGGCGCGGTGGTCAGGACTTCAGGCCACCGCCGGGGTGGAGCGGTGGCGGCGGAGCACAGCAGGCCGGCCAGGGCTTCGGTGGCTTTGGCGACTTCAGCGATTTCTTCGAGACCTTGTTCGGCGGCGGAATGGGCGGTGCCCGGGCCGGCCGCGGGCGGCGTTCGGCGCGTGGCCGGGGGCGGGATATCAGCGCCACCATCGAGATCGATCTGCAGGCCGCCTACGAGGGCGGCAAGCGCCGCATCACCCTCGATCGCGGCGGCGAACGCCAGAGCCTGGAGGTCAACATTCCCGCCGGCGTCACGCCCGGGCGCAGGATTCGGCTGGCCGGCCAGGGTGAGCCGGGCATTGGCGGCGGCGCGGCCGGCGATCTGCTTATGGAGGTCAAGATCGCGCCGCACCGGCTGTTTGAGCTTGACGGGCGCAACGTACTGATCGACCTGCCGATTGCGCCCTGGGAGGCTGCGCTGGGTGCAGAGGTACACGTGCCCACGCTTGGCGGCAAGGTCACCATGAACATCCCGGCCGGATCATCTGGTGGTCAGCGCCTGCGCCTGAAAGGCCGCGGCCTGCCCGGCAAACCCGCCGGCGACCAGATCGTCAACCTCAGAATCACCGTGCCCAGACCGCAAAGCGCCCGTGAACGTCAGCTCTACGAAGAGCTGGCCGAGGAAAGCGGCGTCAATGTTCGCGCCAACATGTAACCGAAATCGTCCGTCGGCGATGTAACGCCGACCTACGTCGTTCGTTCGACGGCGGCTTGAGGTTGACCGCCGAAGTTGGTCGCGGTTACATCCGCGACGGGCGACGTAGCGCGGCCTGCAAGGCGCTGTAATCGGATGTCAGCTTCTCGGCGTGGCTCGGCTGCTGCAGCAATGCTGCGAGTGCCTCGGGTGGCGGGATCTGGCGGCCGAGCAGTGGCTCGACGACCTGTTCGAATTTGGCGGGATGGGCGGTGGCGGCGATCAGGGCGGGGCGGTTGTTGCCGGCCTGGCGGCGGTCGTCCAGCGCGGCCATGGCGCAGGCGGTGTGGGGGCACACGGCCAGGCCGCGTTCGCGGTCGGTTTTGACGATCGTCTCGCGGATGCGCTCGTCGTCGATGCTGACTGCGTCGATGCCGGCATCCCGGAGGTCGCGGTCGCGAAACAGCCAGGCCAGGCGCTCGAAGTTGCTGGGCGCGCCCACGTCCATGGCGTTGGCCAGGGTGGCGACGGCCTTTTGCGGGTCGAAGTTGCCGCCGGCGAAGTAGTCGGGCAGGCTGCGGTTGGCGTTGGTGGCCAGGGTGACCTGGCCGATGGGCAGGCCCATTTCGCGGGCCATGATGGCGGCCAGGGCATTGCCGAGATTTCCGGTGGGCACGATGAGGTCGATCGGCGCGCGCGTTTGGGCCGACAGCCGGCCTACGGCATGAGCGTAGTAGCTGATCTGCGGCAGCAGGCGGCCGATGGAGATGCTGTTGGCCGAGGTCATCGGTACCTGCTCGAGCAGCTCGCGGTCGCCCAGCGCGCGCTTGACCAGGCGCTGGCAGTCGTCGAAGTTGCCTTGCACGCGAAAAGCGCGCACGTTGTCGCCGAAGGCGCCGAGCTGATGCGCCTGGCGCGCCGAGACCTTGCCGTCGGGATAGAGCACGACCACGCGAAAGCCCGCGCGGCGATGAAACGCCGCGGCGACCGCGCTGCCGGTGTCGCCGGAGGTGGCGACCAGCACCGTGCGCTCGGGCGCGCCATCGGCGCGCAGCCGCGACAGGCTGGCGGCCAGGAAGCGGGCGGCGAAGTCCTTGAAGGCGGCGGTGGGGCCGTGGAAGAGTTCGAGCAGCCAGGCCGGCGCTTCGCTCTTTTCGCGCCCGGGAATGACGGTGATCGGCAGCGGCAGGTCGAGCGCCTCGCGGCAGATCCCGGGCAGCGCTTCGGCCAGCGCGCTGTGCGCAAAAAACGGCGCCAGAATGTGTGCCGCGGTCTCGGGCAGGGTCCGGCAGCCGGCCAGCGCGTTGGCATCAAGCGCCGGCAGGCGCTCGGGCACAAACAGGCCGCCGTCGGGCGCAAGCCCGCTGGTCAGCGCCTCGCCCAGGTCGGCACGGGTCTCGCCTGCGGTGCTGACGAACTTCACGCGGCCTCCGCCGGCGGCGCGTTGATCAATCGCGCGCCGGGCGCGTTCACCGGCGTGATCCAGGACTGTGATTCGAAACCGGCGCGCCGGAAGGCCGCGTGCATGGCACCGGCTGCCTGCGTCGTGCCTTCGGCGCCGTCGAACCAGGCGACCACCGTTGGCCCGGCGCCGGAGATCGCCGAGCCCAGCGCACCCGCTTCCAGGGCGGCTGCCTTGACCTGAGACAGGCCGGGGATCAGCGCGCTCCGGCGCGGCTCGATCATCACGTCGACCAGGCCGCGGGCGAGCCGCCGGACGTCGTTTTCATAGCAGCCGCAGATCAGCTCGGCCAGATGGGTTTGCTGGGCGACCACGGTGGCCAGGTCGAAAGGCTCGCGCAGGGCTTGGCGCGCCTTGCGGGTAGCCACGCGATAGTCGGGATGGACAACCACGGCGCGCAGCGAAGCCGGCACCGGCAGCTTGAGCAGCCCGTCGCGGGTGGCCAGCACCAGCCCGCCGAGCAGCTGCGAGCCCAGGTTGTCGCCGTGCGGGTCGCCGCTGGCCACCGCTTCGCCGGCCAGGGTGAAGGGATAGAGCGCCTGTGTCGGCAGCGGATTGTCCAGCAGCGCATTGGCGGCCACCGCGCCGGCCACCGCCGAGGCGGCCGAGCCGCCCAGGCCCGAGCACAGCGCAATGCCCTTGTGGATGCGCAGGCTGAGCCCGAAACCGGGATCGGTGGCCTCGAGCAGCGCCTGTGCGGCCACAGCGGCGGTGTTGGCGGCCGGATCCAGCGGCAGGTCGTTGGCCAGCCCGGTGATCGCCTTGATGGTGACGCCAGGCTGTTCGGTGCGCGTGGCCGTGACCGTGTCGCCGGGGCCGTTGACGGCATGGCCGAGCAGATCGAAGCCGGAAGCCACGTTGCCGACGCTGGCCGGGGCGAAGGCGCTGGCGCTGTGAGAGCCGTTCAAAGCTTTGCTCCCAGGCCGCTGGCTACCCGCAACAGGTCGGCGAACACCCCGGCGGCGGTCACTTCCGGACCGGCGCCGGGGCCCTGCACGATCAGCGGGTTGTCGCGGTAGCGCTCGGTGGTGAAGGCGACCACGTTGTCGGTCAGCGCAATCAGCTTGTCAGTGACGCCCGCCATGGCTGAGACGACGAGCTGTGCTTCGTCAGCGCGGCTCTCGGGCAGGCTGGCGACCCGGTCGATGCGCTCGGCGTCCGCCAGAGAAGAGCCGCCGAACTTGTGGGCAATCCAGTGCATTCGTTTCAGCCCCGGGAGCTTCGCTAAGGACAGCATTCAAGTGTACTCGCGCTGCCGCCGCGGTGGGAGGGGAGGCTTGTTCGCTGGTTAGCCGGTTGGCTGGTTCGGTTCTCTATGGATTTGCGGAGCGGCTACCTCGCGAGACCTGTAGTGCTTATTAACCGTCAGTGTGCCACCCGAGCTTTCGGGGTACTGCCGCCCACCAATCCTCTCGGCGGCCTAACCAGTTAACCAGGCTTCTACCCGACCCACCACACGCCGATGCCGAACATCAGGGCCAGGGCGCCGATGGCGGCGGCGGCGGGTTTCCAGCCGTGGGCTTTCAGCTCGGAGGGCTGGACGGTGGTGGCCAGCGCGGCCATGGCCATGGCGAAGGCAAATACCGATATTTGCGAGACGACGGCCAGAAAGCCGTTCCAGAGCGCGTTGTCGGGGCCGAGCAGGGCATCGACGCCGCTGCGCACGCCCGAGAGCAGGATGAAGGCGATGATGAACAGCGGCAGCTTGACCCGCGCGGATCCGGCTTCGTGGCGACGGGAATAAGCCCAGACCAGCCCCGGAACTACCACCACCATTCCGGCGTTGCGCATCAGTTTGGCCACGGTGGCCGCCACCAGTGTCCCTTCCGCCTCCCACGACTGCTCGTGCAGTGCCGCGGCGGCGGTGACCTGGGCGGTGTCGTGGATGGCCACGCCCATGACAAGGCCGATCTGTTGTGGCGTTTCCAGCAGGTGGCTCAGCGCCCAGGGATAGACCAGGGTGGCGGTCAGGCCGATCAGGGCCACGCAGGCGATGCCATAGCAGATTTCGTCGCTTTTCGCTTTTACCCCCGGTGCGGTGGCGGCGATGGCCGAAGCGCCGCAGATCGATGTGCCTGCAGCCAGGAGGATGGCCAGCCGCGGACTGGCGCCGGCGAACCGGGCCAGCAGCAGGCTTGCGCCCAGGCCGACCAGCACCACCAGCGCCACCAGCGGCAGGGCCTGTGCACCCAGCTCGCCCAGGGCGGCCAGGCTCAGCCGCAGGCCGATCAGGGCCGTGGCGATCTTGAGCAGCGGCCCGCGGGCGAGGTCGAGCCCCGGCTGCCATGCCGGTCGTCGTTGTGTGGGCCCGGCCAGCGCCAGCCCGGTCAGGATGGCCACCAGCATCATGTTCAGCGGCAGAGTGCCCACCGGCGGCGGCAGCATTGCCACCAGCCGAACGACCACCCAGGCACCCACTGCGATGCCCAATGCGATCAGAAAACCGGGAAGCGCGGACGGTTTGGCCGAGTTCGCCATGGATCTTGTTGTCATGCGTCGAGAGCGAGATGGTAGGTTAACCGATGCGCGTGAGGCCGCCGCATTTATTTACACTCGGGACCACGGGGAAATTCAGCCCATGAACACGAAACAAGGCAGCGTCGAAAACCGGCCTCCCGGTGACCGCGGCACCCTCTGGGTGGTCGCCACGCCGATCGGGAATCTTGACGATCTCTCGCCGCGCGCGAGGCGGCTGCTGGTGTCGGTTCCGATCATTGCCGCCGAAGATACGCGGGTGACCGCGCGGCTGCCGCTGGAGCGCGAGGCGCATGCGGAGATGGTCAGCCTGCACGAGCACAACGAGGCGCGGGTGGTCGAGCGTTTGATCGAGAAGCTGCAGGCCGGTGCCGATCTGGCTCTGGTCAGCGACGCTGGCACGCCGCTGATTTCCGACCCCGGCTATCGCCTGGTGGCCGCTGCCCATGATGCCGGCGTTGCGGTACGCAGCGTGCCGGGCCCCTGTGCCGCCACCGCGGCGCTGTCGATCGCCGGCCTGGCCACCGATCGCTTCTGGTTCGAGGGTTTTCTTCCGGCGCGCACGGCGGCTCGCAGAAAGCGCCTGGGCGAGCTCGCCGGGCAGACGGCCACGCTGGTGTTCTATGCACCGGCGCGCGATCTGCCGGCCGTGCTCGCAGACATGGCCGTTGCCTTCGGTGCCGAGCGCCGCGCCACGCTGGCGCGGGAGCTGACCAAGCTGCATGAAACCGTGCGGCGCGATGCGCTTGAGGCGCTGTCTGACTGGGTGACAGCCGATGCCAATCAGCAGCGCGGCGAAGCGGTGCTGGTAGTTGCCGGCAGCGACAGCGCGGCCCCGGCCATCGATCCCGACGCGCTGGCCGCAGAGTTGGCGCGCGAGCTTCCGCCGTCGCGCGCGGCGAAGGTGCTGGCGCGTTTGACCGGCCTGCCCCGGAAAGAAGCATTTGCCCTGATCGAAGCCCGGCGCAGGTAGAGCCGCATGCCGCGGAGGCATCCTCTTCACAGCTCCCGAGCCGGGGTCTTTTCGGGTGGCGGCGCCAGTGGAATGACGCCATGGAGGAATATCGTTTCCGCCCGTGGGTCTTGATCTTGATCATGGTCAAGAAGCCACCGTTGCGGCGTCGCTAACATTCGCACTCACTCATATTTCCAACGGCAACCGAGATGTCCGAGACCTACCAGGACGTACAGGCCAGTTATGGCCGCTGCACCCGCAAGCGCGGTTTCATCACGCGGTTCTACGAGCTGCTGCTGCAAAGCGATCCGCGCATGGTGCCGATGTTTGCCCACACCGATTGGGTCAAGCAGAACAAGATGCTCCGGCGCGGCATCAGCATCGCGCTGACCTACGCCGGCGGCTCGAATATCGTCGAGCGCCCGCTCAAGGAGATGGCCGATGTGCACTCGCGCAAGGGTCGCGTTCCGGTCAAGCCCGAGCTCTACACCTACTGGCGCCAGAGCCTGTTGCAGGCGGTGAGCGAGCACGACGACCGCCTGACGCCGCAGCTCGAAGCCCGTTGGGCCGAAGCGCTGAAGAAGACTACGGATTTCTTTGTCCAGCGGTATTGAGAACGGCGCCTGCTAAACTTCCCTCCCCACCCAACGCCATCCAAGGCAACCGGCGCCCATGCCCGTCATTGTCCTCGCCTTCGTCGCCGCGATCGCGTTTCTGCCGCAGTGGTGGGTCAAGCGTGTACTGGCGAGGTACCGCCGCCCGGCCGATCGTTATCAGGGCACCGGCGGGGAGCTGGCGCGGCATCTGCTGAAGCGGCTGGGGCTGGAATCGGTGGGCGTGGAGCGCACTGACTCGGGAGGCGATCATTACGATCCCGATGACCGGATGGTGCGGCTGAGCCCGGAGCATCACGACGGCGCCTCGCTGACGGCGGTTACGGTTGCCGCGCACGAGGTCGGCCATGCGATTCAGCACGCCGATGGCTATCGTCCGCTGTTGTGGCGCACGCGCTTGGTCAAGGGCATGCAGCGTTTTCAGCGTTTCGGCATGGTTCTGCTGGTGCTCGCGCCGGTCATCATGCTGGCGCTGCGCCTGCCGCGCGCCGGGCTGACGCTGCTGGCGATGGCGGTGGCCTCGCTGGCCTCCGGCGTGATTGTGCATCTGGTGACCTTGCCGACCGAGTTCGATGCCAGCTTTCGGCGCGCGCTGCCGCTGCTGGAAAAGGGTGGTTATCTCAAGCCCGATGATCGCTGGGCCGCCCGTCGTATTCTCACCGCCGCCGCGCTCACTTACGTCGCCGGGGCCCTGATCGGCGTGGTCAATTTCTGGTGGTGGATGAGATTGCTCGGGCGCTGATGCCTCCGCTGATGAAGGCCATCGATTGCAAGCAGGCGTGTTCGGGGATGGGTCGCGTCGCCTCGCCTTCGATATAATTGCGGCATGACTCGATTGAATTTCCCGCGTGCCGCTTCCGGTCGCATTTTCCTGATCGTCGTGATTGCCCTGGCGGCGATTGCCGGCGGCATTGTGGTTTCTTCCATGCTGTTCGAGCGCTCGCAGGAGCTCAGGGCGGCGCAGGCCTTTCCCGAGACCCGGCCGCTGCCGGACTTCGAGCTGCGCACGGCCGCGGGTGGGGAGCTCACGCACGCAGACCTGCAGGGGCAGTGGTCGCTGCTTTTCTTCGGCTTTACCAACTGCCCGGACATCTGCCCGGATACCCTGGCGATGCTGCACTCGGCAATCAGCAGCCTCGACACCATGGGCGCCACCTCGAAGCCGCAGGTGATTTTTGTTTCCGTTGACCCCGGACGCGATGACGCCGAAGCGCTGGGCGAGTACATGCGCTCGTTCGATCCGGACTTCATCGGCGCCACGGGCGGTGAAGAGCAACTCCGCAAGCTGACCCGCAGCCTGGGCATCTACTTTGCTCTGGACGAGCCCGACCCGGACTCGGGGTTCTACAGCGTGGATCACTCGGCCTCCATTCTGATCATCGATCCGCAGGGTCGACTCTACGGACGCTTTTCGCCGCCGCTGGATCACCAGGCGGTTGCCGCCGATCTGTTTGCGCTGACTCGATGAGACCGCCGCTGTCTCTGCGGCTGCTGGTCTGGCCGCAGCATGTCGTGCCGCAGAAGCTGCTCACCGCCATCGCCTGGCGGTTGTCGTCGTGCCACTGGCGCGTATTCAGCCAGCCTTTCATCCGCGTGTTCATCTGGTTGTTCGGCGTCGATCTGGCCGAAGCCAAGCGCAAGCAGCCGGCCGAATATGATTGCTTCAACGACTTCTTTACGCGCTCGCTGAGCCCGTCTGCGCGTCCGATCGCTGCCGGAAAACACCGCCTGGTCTGCCCATCCGACGGCACCGTCAGTCAGCTCGGGCGCCTGCGCGGCGATACCATCCTGCAGGCCAAGGGCATCGACTACACCGCCGCCAGACTGCTTGGTTCGGCCGAGCGTGCGGCGCCCTTTGAAGATGGCCACTTCGTCACCGTCTATCTGGCGCCCAAGGACTACCACCGCGTGCATTCGCCCGTTGCCGGGCGCGTGGTCGAGGAGGTGCGCGTACCCGGCCGGCTGTTCAGCGTTTCGGCCAATACCACCCGGGCCGTGCCGCAGCTGTTTGCCCGCAACGAGCGCATGGTCGCCATGCTCGAAACCGACCATGGGCCGGTGGCGGTGGTCATGGTGGCGGCCATGCTGGTTGCCGGCATCGAGACCGTCTGGGGGGGGCCGACCGATCGCCGCCCGGGCCCGGACGTGCGCAGCCGCCGGATTGACGGCCATGAGCTGGCTCGCGGCGGCGAGCTCGGGCGTTTCCACTGGGGTTCGACCGTGATCGTGCTCACGCCGCCGGACTTTCCGGCCTGGGTGCCGGGGCTTTCGCCGGGCAGCCGTGTGCGTATGGGCCAGGCGTTGACCTGAAGCGCAGGGAAGCCGGGCAGCCAGCTAATCAACCAATCAACCAAATCGCCAATTCGGTGTCATAATTGGTTACGAGAGCCGGCTGGACAGTCGCTGTGCCTGCATGGCATGGAGGAAAGTCCGGGCTTCGCAGGGCAGGGTGCCAGGTAACGCCTGGGCGGTCCGATCAGGGCCGACGGAAAGTGCAGCAGAGAGCATACCGCCGATGGTCGGAAACGACACAGGCAAGGGTGAAAGGGTGCGGTAAGAGCGCACCGCACGGCTGGCAACAGCCGCGGCACGGCAAACCCCACCCGAAGCAAGGCCAAATAGGGGTGCAACGGCGCGGCCCGCGCTGCACCCGGGTAGGCTGCTAGAGGCGGCTGGCGACAGCCGTCCCAGACGAATGACTGTCCTCGACAGAACCCGGCTTACAGGCCGGCTCTCACCTGATTCTTGTTTGCTGGTTAGCTTGTTGGCTGGTTGGTTCGGCGCAGCGGCCCACCGAACCTCCCGGCTGCCGAACCAGCCAACTCGCGAACCAGCCAACCAGCCAACCAGCCAACCAGCCAACCAGCCAACCAGCCAACCATAATGCCTGCTCCCACCATCGAACCCCTCATCCGCGCCGCCGCGGCCCGCATGGAAGCGGCCGGTCTGTTCTTCGGTCACGGCACCGACAATGCGCTTGATGAGGCCTGCTGGGCGGCATCGTGGGCTTTCGGCCTGCCGCCGGACTTTGGTGATGACGCCCTGAACATGGAAGGTTCGCCAGCGCAGCGCGAGCGCTTCGATGCCTTGATCGCCGAGCGTATCGCAACGCGCAAACCGCTGGCCTATCTGATCGGCGAGGCCTGGTTTGCCGGGCTGAAGTTCCTGGTTGACGAGAATGCGCTGGTGCCGCGTTCACCGCTGGCGGAGCTGATCGTCGACGGATTCGCGCCCTGGGTGGATCCGGAGCGGCTGCGACGGGTGGTGGATGTGGGCACGGGTTCGGGCTGCCTGGCCATCGCCACGGCGGTTTACTGGCCCAAAGTGACGGTCGACGCGGTGGATGTCAGCCCCGACGCGCTGGCCCTGGCGCGCCGCAATGCCGAGCGTCATGCGGTGGCCGAGCGTGTGGAGGTGATCGAGTCGGACCTGCTCGACGCTCTGAAAGGACGGCGTTATGACGTGATTCTGGCCAATCCACCGTACGTTCCGACCGCCTCGATGGCTGAACTGCCCGAGGAGTATCACCGGGAGCCTGCCCTGGGCCTGGAGGCCGGTGAAGACGGCCTGGATCTGGTGCGCCGCCTGCTTGACACCGCCGCCGATCATCTCGAGATCGAGGGCGTGCTCATCATTGAAGTCGGCGAGGCCGCCGCAGCGCTTGAGCATTTGCTGCACGAGCGCCGGATCGAGTTCACCTGGCTGGAATTCGAGTTCGGCGGGGATGGCGTGGCCCTGATCGAGGCGGAGGCGCTAGGCCGGATGCCGGCTTGATGCTGAACGCACAGGCAACGCAAGCTGCGCATCCATATGTCACGGCGGCTGTGGGTGCCGATTACAGGCGGGCGTTCGTGATTTCCGGCGGCAGGGCGCTCTTGAGGTCGTAAATGACGCTGTCGGCTTTCAGCCATTGCTTGATGCCGGGATTGGCCAGGTCCCTGAATTCGCTGTGGGCAACGCAGAGTATGGCGCCATCGTAAGCGTCCGCCTGGGGCTGAGCGGTCAGCTCGAGGCCATATTCCCGCTTTGCTTCGGCCGGGTCGGCCCAGGGGTCGTGGATGTCGACCTGAAGGTTGTAGCCTTTCAGGGCCTTGATCACGTCGACGACGCGGGTGTTTCTCAGATCCGGGCAGTTTTCCTTGAAAGTCAGGCCCAGGATCAAGACCCTGGCCCCTGGCCGGTAGCAGCTGCGGGCGGCCATCAGCTTGATCATTTCGCCGGCCACGAACTGGCCCATGCCGTCGTTGGTGCGGCGGCCCGACAGGATCATCTGCGGATGAAAGCCGATTTGCTGGGCCTTGTGCGTCAGGTAGTAGGGGTCGACGCCGATGCAGTGTCCGCCAACCAGCCCGGGCTTGAACGGCAGGAAGTTCCACTTGGTGCCGGCCGCTTCCAGTATCGAGGTGGTGTCCAGGCCCATGCGGGCGAACAGCATGGCCAGTTCGTTGACCAGCGCGATATTGACGTCGCGCTGGGTGTTTTCGATGACCTTGGCGGCCTCGGCAACGCGGATCGACGCCGCCTTGTGGGTGCCGGCCGTCACCACCGAGGCGTAGAGGCTGTCGATGAGGTCGGCCGCCCGGGCGGTGGAGCCGCTGGTGACCTTGACGATGTCGGTGACCTGATGGGCCTTGTCGCCTGGGTTGATCCGCTCCGGGCTGTAGCCCACGAAAAAGGTATCGGAGGGGGCCCCGGTCGGCTCGTCTGCGGCCTGGCCGGAAGCGAGGTCGAAACCATCCCGGCCCGCCGCGTCCGAGGCGCAGCGAAGGCCGGACTCGCGTTCGAGAATGGGAACACAATCTTCTTCGGTGCAGCCGGGGTAGACGGTGGACTCGTAGATGACGATATCGCCGGGCTGGATGACCTTGCCAACAGTCTTGCTCGCGGCCAGCAGCGGGCGCAGGTCGGGGCGTCGGTAGGCGTCGATGGGCGTGGGGACGGTGACGATGTAGACGCGTGCCGCGGCCATGTCTTCAGGGTTGCTCGTCGTTTGCAGCTTGTCGCTGACGGCCTCGAGCTGCCCGGCTTCGACCTCGCGGGTGGTGTCCTGCCCCGCCTGCAGTTCGGCGATGCGGGACGCCTTGATGTCGAACCCGATGACCGGGTGTCTTTTCGCGAAAGCCACGGCCAGCGGCAGGCCCACGTAGCCCAGCCCGATGACGGCGATTGTGGCGTTGCCGGCGGTCAGGTCGGCCTGGAGTTCATCGAGCGACAGGTTGGCGTTCATTCGCGGTGGTCGTTGTTGTTGTTGTCAGTTCGCTGATTTGCTGATCATTCTACCGTGACCGACTTGGCCAGATTTCTCGGCTTGTCGACATCGGTGCCCTTGAGCAGGGCAACGTGATAGGCCAGCAGCTGCAGGGGCAGGGTGGCGATGATCGGGCTGGTGCTGCAGTTCATGCCCGGCACCCGCAGATTGGTGACGCCGTCGCCGTCCTGCATGTCCACGTTTTCGGCGATGAAGTTGATCAGCTGGCCACCGCGGGCGCGGACCTCTTCCAGATTGGACCGCAGCTTGCCCAGGAGGTGGTCATCGGGGGCCACGGTGACCACGGGCATTTCTTCATCAACCAGGGCCAGGGGGCCGTGCTTGAGTTCGCCGGCTGGGTAACCTTCGGCGTGGATATAGCTGATTTCCTTGAGCTTGAGTGCGCCTTCCAGGGCAATCGGAAAGTGAGTGCCGCGGCCCAGGAACAGGGCGTGCTGCTTGTCGATGAACTCTTCGGCCATCTCCGTGATGGCCGGTTCGAGCGCCAGCGTGCTGGCCATCGTTTCTGGCAGAGCCCGCAAGGTTGCCGTCGCGCGCTTTTCTGCCGCCGGGTCGAGCAGGCCGCGAGCTCTGCCCAGCGCCAGGGCAAGCCAGTACAGCGCGGCCAGCTGCGTCGTGAACGCCTTGGTGGAAGCCACGCCGATTTCGATGCCGGCCCGGGTCAGCAGCCGCAGGCCGGATTCACGCACCAGGGTGGAGCCGGGCATGTTGCACAGGGCCAGGGTCTGCAGGTAGCCGCTCTCGTTGGCAAAGCGCAGCGCGGCCAGCGTATCGGCGGTTTCCCCGGACTGGGAGATGCCGATGAACAGGGTCCCGGGAGGGGCGACCGGCTGGCGATAGCGATATTCGCTGGCTACTTCCACGCTGACCGGAATGCCGGCGAGAGTTTCGATCCAGTAGCGCGCAACCAGTCCGGCATGGTAGCTGGTGCCACAGGCAATGATGTGGATGTTCTCCACCCGCGGGAGGATGGCATTCGCTTCCGGGCCCAGGGATTCGGTCAGCACGCCCTGAGTGCCGAGCTTGTCGGCCAGAGTGTTGGCCACTGCCTCGGGCTGCTCGTGAATTTCCTTGAGCATGAAGTGGCGATAATCGCCTTTGCTGGCCACCTGATCATCGTGGGCATAGCGTTCGGGTTCGCGCTCGATGGTCTGGCCCTGAAGGTCGAACAGCGAGACGCCATGGCGGTCCACCCGTGCGAGGTCGCCGTCTTCCAGGTGGATGAAACGGTCCGTGACCTGAAGCAGCGCCAGCGGGTCGGAGGCGACGTAGTTCTCCTCGGTGGACACTCCGATGACCAGCGGTGACCCCATGCGCACCAGATACAGGGCCTCTGGCTCGGCCGGGGAGATTGCCGCAATGGCGTAGGCGCCCTCCAGGCGCGCAGTGGCGCGGGAAAACGCGGTGACGAAATCCCGCTGCTGATCCATTTCGCGAGCAATCAGGTGGGCCACCACTTCGGTGTCGGTATCGGAGGTGAACTGAAAGCCCGCGGTCTGCAGCTCCTCGCGCAGGGCGGTGAAGTTTTCGATGATGCCGTTGTGGACAATCGCCAGGCGCTGCCCCGAGCGGTGCGGATGGGCGTTGGTTTTGGTGGGCCTGCCGTGGGTGGCCCAGCGGGTGTGGGCAATGCCGGTATGCGACTCGAGCGCGTCGCCGGCGAGCGCGCTTTCCAGCGCCTCGACCTTGCCGACGGCCCGGCGGATCGCGATGCCGTCGCCGTCGAGCACGGCGATACCGGCGGAGTCATAGCCGCGATACTCGAGGCGTCTGAGGCCTTCAAGCAGAATGGGAGTGATATTGCGCGCCGCTGTGGCGCCTACGATTCCGCACATGGGGGTTGGGTTCGTCCAAGTGTGTGTTTTTGGCTATCGGTGTTCTGGGTTTCGGACCTGTTGCCACTGGAGGCAGTTGGCTGGTGAGCTGGCTGGCTGGTTAAACCAGGCCTTGCTCGCAGGATTTGTATTATGCCAGCACTTCGGCAGAATCACTGCAAACCAGCAAACCAGCAAACCAGCAAACCAGCAAACCAGCAAACCAGCAAACCAGCAAACCAGCAAACCAGCAAACCAGCAAACCAGTCAGACAACCTTCCGAATGCTGTCAGCCGGCAGTTCCACCCGGCGTTCCTGCTCGAGCAGCTTGAGCAGGATGACCACGCGCTCCTTGCCGCAGCGGGTCTGGAAGACGGCGCGCATGCCGGCCATGGCGCCGTCGGTGATCTCGACCGGATCGTTGGCGCGAAACTCCATCGCCTCGCTCATGTCGATGGCGCCGAAATCGCCGTGCCGGCGCCGGAGGAGTTCGATGAGCTCGTTCGGTACGGCCGGAACGCGGCTGCCGAAGCGCACCAGACCAATCGCGCCCCGAGTCGAGCGGATGGTGCTCCAGTCGTCGGCGTGCGCACACAGATAAGCGAACAGGTAGCGCGGAAACATCGGCTGAACGAGCAGGCGCGAGCTGCCCCGCGAACGCCTGCGCGCACGGATACGTGGCAAGAACACCTCGAAGCCCTGATTCTCGAGGTGGGCTTCGGCTTTTCTTTCCTGGCCGGGCTTGCAGAAAACCGCCCGCCACATGCGCTGCTGTTGCATTTCCTCGGTGCCCCGTTTACCTGTTTTTGTCCCACTTTCGCCAACCACAGGATACATCAGCGGCAATCACCGCGGAAGGCGAAAGACGCCGAGCCGTTAGTGCGGCTCGACCGCTGGGGCCCATGGATTCCACCCTTTTTCGACGCTCTGACCCGTTACAATAGTGCGCTGTATCGATTTCCCAGTCCCAAACAGGAAGTTCGCTCATGAGGATTCTGGTCACTCTCAAACGAGTGGTGGACTACAACGTTCGCGTGCGGGTCAAGAAAGACGGCAGCGGCGTCGAGACCGACGGCGTGAAGATGTCGATCAACCCGTTCGACGAGATTGCGCTTGAAGAAGCGCTGCGCATCAAGGAGCGCGGCGAGGCCGAGGAAGTGATCGTGGCCTCCATCGGCGGTGACGAAGTGCAGCAGCAGCTGCGCACTGGCCTGGCCATGGGCGCCGACCGCGCCATTCAGGTCAGCGCCGACGGTGACGTGCAGCCTCTGACAGCGGCGCGCACCTTTCTCAAACTGGTCGAGAAGGAAGAGCCGGGCATCGTCTTCCTCGGCAAGCAGGCGATCGACGACGACGCCAACCAGACCGGCCAGATGCTGGCCGCGCTGTGGGACCGGCCGCAGGCGACCTTTGCCTCGAAGGTCGAGCTGGCCGACGGCAAGGCGACCGTGGCGCGTGAGGTCGACGCCGGGCTCGAGACCATCGAGGTCGAGCTGCCGGCGGTGATGACTTCCGACCTGCGTCTCAACGAGCCGCGCTTCGTCAAGCTGCCGGAAATCATGAAGGCCAAGCGCAAGCCGCTGGAGACGCTGTCGCTCGACGAGCTGGGCGTGGAACGCGCCGGCGGCATCGAGGCTGTCTCTTATGAGCCGCCACCGCAGCGCGGCGGCGGCAAGAAGGTCGAAAGCGTCGACGAGCTGGTGTCCGAACTCAAGTCGAAGGGGCTGCTGTAATGTCCAGAATTCTGATCATTGCCGAACATGACGGCGAAACCCTGAGCCCGGCCACGGCCAAGACTCTGACCGGGGCGCTGGGCCTGGGTATTTCCGATATCGACATCGCGGTGTTTGCCGCCGACCCGTCGGGTGTCGCCGAACAGGCCGCGAAGCTCGAGGGCGTTACCCGGGTGCTGACCGTTGCACACGCTGACTTCGAGCACTTCCTGGCGGCCCGTCTGGCGCCGGAAATCAAGGCGCTGGCTGGCGACTACTCGCATATCCTCATGCCCTCGACCACCTACGGCAAGGACGTGCTGCCGCGCGCCGCTGCGCTGATTGGCGTCAACCAGGTCTCCGACATTCAGGAAGTCATCGACGAGCGCAGCTTCAAGCGCCCGATCTATGCCGGCAACGCCATCGTCACCGTCAAGGTAGACGAGGATCAGCCGGTGGTGGCCACCATCCGCACGGCCTCGTTTGCCGCGGCCGGCGAGGGTGGCTCGGCCGAGATCGAGGCGCGCGAGGCGCAGGCCGAAAACCCCGGGCACACGCGCTGGATCGGCGTTGAAGGCGGCGAAGGCGAGGGCCCCGACCTGGCCACCGCGACGGTCGTCGTCTCCGGCGGCCGCGCGATGGGCTCGACCGAAGGCTTCGACACGATCTATTCGCTGGCGAAGAAGCTCAACGCAGCCGTGGGCGCGTCGCGCGCGGCGGTGGATGCCGGCTACGTGCCCAACGAGCTGCAGGTCGGTCAGACCGGCAAGATCATTGCGCCAGACCTCTACTTTGCCGTCGGTATCTCCGGCGCCATACAGCATCTGACCGGCATCAAGGACGCCGGCACGATCGTGGCCATCAACAAGGACCCCGAAGCGCCGATCTTTGAAATTGCCGACTTCGGCCTGGTTGGCGATCTGTTCGAGCTGGTGCCGGAGCTCGAAGCCAAGCTCTGAACAAAAGCGGGGCCGATGCGTTACGGCCTGCGGCCTTCACCCATCCTGCGCGGACCGGGCCCTCAGGGGCGTAGACAACGCGGGATGCGTGGAGCGTCAGCGTAACGCATCGGTTTCATTCGTTTCCGAAGCCCCCGCCGCCGGGTGTTTGCAGCACGAGCAGGTCGCCGGCTGCGGCTTCGACGCGGTCGGTGCCGGCGAGGTCCTGCCTCTGGCCGTCCGCCTTTTCGATCCACGCCTTCCCGGTGTTGCCTTCGCCGCCACCCTCGATGCCGCTCGGCGCGATCTTTCTTGAATTGGCCAGGACAGCGACCGTCATCGGCTCGAGAAAGCGGATGCGGCGCTCGGCGCCGTTGCCGCCCTGCCATCGTCCGCTGCCGCCGGAGCCTGCGCGCACGCCGAAGGCTTCGAGCCTGACGGGGAAGCGGGTTTCCAGGATTTCGGGATCGGTCAGGCGCGAGTTGGTCATGTGCACCTGGACGGCATCGGCACCGGCGAAGCCCTGGCCGGCACCTGCGCCGCCGCACAGGGTTTCATAGTGCTGGTAGCGCTGGTTGCCGAAGGTGAGGTTGTTCATGGTGCCCTGGCCGTTGGCCAGCACACCCATGGCAGCAAAAAGGGCGTCGGCGACGACCTGGCTGGTCTCGACGTTACCGGCGACCACGGCGGCCGGATGCACGGGCGAGAGCAGGCTGCCTTCGGGGATGATCAGGTCGATGGGCGCCATGCAGCCGTCGTTCAACGGGATGTCGTCAGCCACCAGGGTGCGCAGCACGTAGAGCACGCAGGCGCGGGTGATGGCGCGCGGGGCGTTGAAGTTGTCGCCCGTCTGCTCGCTGGTGCCGGTGAAATCGATCCTTGCCCGGCGTGACTCGCGATTGACGGTGATGCTCACCTCCACCCGTGCGCCGTTGTCCATGCGCTTGATCCAGCGGCCGTCGGCCAGTTGACTGATTGCGCGTGCGACCTGCTCGGCGGCGTTGTCCTGCACGTGGCCCATGTAGGCGCGCACGACATCCAGGCCGAACTGTTCGATCATGCCGGCCAGTTCGTGCACGCCGCGGTGGTTGGCTGCGATCTGGGCGTGCAGGTCGCTGAAATTCTGTTCGAGATTGCGCACGGGATACTTGCCGCTGGTGAACAGGGCCTTCAGCGCGTCGCGGCACAGCTCGCCCCGCCGGACCGCGCGCATCGGCCCGATCAGCACGCCTTCTTCGTGAATGCTTGTGCTGTCGGGCGGCATGGAGCCGGGCGTGATGCCGCCCACGTCGGCGTGGTGGGCGCGGCTGGCAGTGTAGAACAGGATTTCCGCGCCACGGTCGTCGAAGCAGGGGCTGACCACGGTGAGATCCGGCAGGTGCGTGCCGCCGTTGTAGGGGTCGTTGAGCAGGAAAACGTCGCCGGGCTGCATGTCATCGGCGAAGGCGTCAATGACGGCACGCACGCTCTCGCCCATGGAGCCCAGGTGCACGGGCACGTGCGGGGCGTTGGCAACCAGTCGGCCGGCGGCGTCGAACAGCGCGCAGGAGAAGTCGAGGCGTTCCTTGATGTTGGCCGACCAGGCCGTCTGCTGGAGCGTGGCGCCCATGTGCTCGGCGATCGACATGAACAGGTTGTTGAAGACCTCCAGCAGCACCGGGTCGACCTGGGCGTCGGCGCGTAACGCGCGCTTCGATTCGGCGCGCTCGAGCAGCAGGTGGCCGTGGCGATTGAGCGCGGCGCGCCAGCCCGGCTCGACGACGACGGTGGAGTTGGGCTCGATAAGGATGGCCGGGCCGTCGATGCGCTGGCCCGCGGCCAGTTGGTCGCGACGGTAAACCGGCGTGTCGGCTCGGAGCTGGCCGTCCATGAAGGTTTCGACCCGCGCCGTTGGCTCGGCTTCTGGGCGGTTGGCCTCGAGTTCCGGCTCGGCGTCAAGCGCGCGGCTGTGGCCGATGGCCTCTACCAGACCGGCCTCGACCACCAGCTTGCGGTTGTCCATGGCGAAGCCGAACTGCCGTCGATGCGCCCGGTTGAATTCCCGGCTCATGGCACCGACTGCTCCGAAGGTCACCGGCAGGCTGGTGTCCGTGCCGGTATAACGCAGGCGGCAGGTGGGCCGGATTTTGATGGCCGAGTTGTCGAAGCCCTGGTCATGCAGCTCTGCGATGGCATCGGCGCTGCTGTCGTCAAAAGCGGCGGTCAAACGCTCGGCCAGGGCGCCGTCGAGCGTTGCATTGACAGCAAACTCGCGGTGGGCGGTGACGTCGGCCAGGCCCATGCCATAGGCTGACAGTACGCCGGCGTGCGGGTGGATCAGAACGGTCTCGATGCCGAGTTCGTCGGCCACCAGGCAGGCGTGCTGGCCGCCGGCGCCGCCGAAGCAGTTGAGCGCATAGCCGGTGACGTCGCGGCCGCGCTGAACCGACACTTTCTTGATGGCATTGGCCATGTTGGCCACGGCGATGCGCAAGAAGCCTTCGGCGACTTCCACCGGACGGCGGCTGTCCCCGGTGGCTGCGCGAATCTTGCGGCACAGCGCGTCGAATTGCTCGCGCACGGTTGTGGCGTCGAGCGCCTGATCAGCGCCCGGGCCGAAGGTTTTCGGAAAGAAGTCCGGCTGCAGCTTGCCGAGCATCACGTTGCAGTCGGTAACCGTCAGCGGCCCGCCGCGACGGTAGCAGGCCGGGCCGGGGTCGGCGCCCGCCGAGTCCGGGCCAACCCGGTAGCGGCTGCCGTCGAAATGCAGCTTCGAGCCGCCGCCGGCGGCGACGGTATGGATTTCCAGCATCGGCACGCGCAGGCGCACGCCCGCAAGCACGGTCTCGAGGCTGCGCTCGAACTCGCCGCTGTAGTGCGACACGTCGGTAGAAGTGCCGCCCATGTCGAAGCCGATCACCTGCTCCAGGCCAGCCAGGCCGGCGGTGCGCACGCAGCCGACGATGCCGCCGGCCGGGCCCGAGAGGATGGCGTCCTTGCCGGCAAAGCTGGTCGCGTCGGTCAGGCCGCCGTCGGATTTCATGAACTGCAGGCGCACGTCACCCAGCTCGGCGGCAACGCGGTCGGCGTAGCGGCGCAGCACCGGCGAGAGATAGGCGTCGACCACGGTCGTGTCGCCGCGGCCGATGAAGCGGATCAGCGGACTGACGCGGTGCGAGAGGCTGACCTGTTCGAAGCCCAGCTCGTCGGCGATCTCGCCGATGCGTTGCTCGTGTTCAGGGTAGCGGTAGCCATGCACCAGAATCACCGCCAGCGCGCGTATGCCCTTCTCACGAAGCTCGGAGAGCTGTCCGCGCACGCGATCTTCGTCGAGTCGGATGAGTGTGTTGCCGCTGGCGTCGATGCGTTCGTCGATTTCGACGACTGCATCGCCAAGCTGCTCGGGCCGGCGGATGTCGAGGGCGAAGATATCGGGCCGGCTCTGGTGGCCGATCCTGAGTGCATCGCGGAAACCACGGGTAGTGACCAGGGCGGTGCGTTCGCCCTTGCGTTCAAGCAGGGCATTGGTGGCGACCGTGGTGCCCATGCGTACATGCTCGATTCGCCCGTCGGGAATCGCCTCGTCGGGGCGCAGGTTCAGCAGGCGCCGAATGCCCTCGATGGCCGCATCCTGGTACTGCTCGGGGTTGTCCGACAGCAGCTTCGTCGCGCGCAGGTCCCCGGCGGGCGTGCGGGCGATCAGATCGGTAAACGTGCCGCCGCGGTCGATCCAGAACGCCCACTTCGCGCTGCTGCGGGCTTCGGTTGGGTTGGTGGAAGTAGGCATGGGGTGACTTTAGCAGGGGTTCGGGCTCAAGATTCGGCGGCGATTGGCGTTGACCGGACCAGCGCAGGTCGGCGTTACATCGCCGACGGGCGAGGTGAGCGGTTCCGGGCGCGTGTGCGCTACGTGTGATCAGGGTTGAAATGTCGTCCGTCGCGGATGTAACCGCAACCTGCGCGTGCTTGGCGGCAGGTGTGGCGTGTCGGGGGATCCGGTGACGTGTTTCGGCGGGTGGTTTCGGCGCTGATCGGCTGCTGGCGGCCCGCGTAGGTCGACGTTACATCGCCGACGGGCGAGGTGAGCGGGTTTGGGCGCGCGTGAGCTACGCGCGGTCGGGGTTGAAATGTCGTCCGTCGCGGATGTAACCGCAACCTGCGCGTGGTTGGCGGCAGGTGTGGCGTGTCGGGGGGATCCGGTGACGTGTGGCGGCGGGTGGTTTCGGCGCTGATCGGTTGTTGCGGCCTGCGTAGGTCGGCGTTACATCGCCGACGGGCGAGGTGAGCGGTTCCGGGCGCGTGTGCGCTACGTGTGATCAGGGTTGAAACGTCGTCCGTCGCGGATGTAACCGCAACCTACGCGTGGTTGGCGGCAGGTGTGGCGTGTCGGGGGGATCCGGTGACGTGTGGCGGCGGGTGGTTTCGGCGCTGATCGGCTGCTGGCGGCCCGCGTAGGTCGGCGTTACATCGCCGACGGACAGCCTGGAACGCCTGGACACGCGTAGCTCACGAGTGAACACGACCTTGAATGCCGCCCGCTGCCGATGTAACCGCGACCCACGCGTGATCTGCCGGCATAATGCGGGCATGTCGTTATTCGATGTCAAGGCG
>NZ_JBJNIO010000130.1:0-313 GCF_056324145.1 Wenzhouxiangella sp. YN1 | reverse complement strand
GTGGTTGGCGGCAGGTGTGGCGTGTCGGGGGGATCCGGTGACGTGTGGCGGCGGGTGGTTTCGGCGCTGATCGGTTGTTGCGGCCTGCGTAGGTAGGCGTTACATCGCAGACGGTCGAGGTGAGCGGTTCCGGGAGCGTGTGCGATACGTGTGATCAGGTTTTAAAAGTCGTACGTCGCGGATGTAACAGCAACCTGCGCGTGGTTGGAGGCAGGTGTGGCGTGTCGGGGGGATCCGGTGACGTGTGGCGGCGGGTGGTTTCGGCGCTGATCGCTTGATGCCGCCGCCGTACGTCCGCCTTAAATAGCCCAAG
>NZ_JBJNIO010000129.1:0-312 GCF_056324145.1 Wenzhouxiangella sp. YN1 | reverse complement strand
GCGAGCTCTACACCCGGCCCAGCCCACTCTGTCCGTCCCCGACGCTCTTCCGCTCGCAGGTGCGGGGAACACGTAAGCGAAAGATCAGTCCACGATCTTTTTGAAGGTTCATCCCCGCAGGTGCGGGGAACACTTCTTGAGTCTTTATTTAGTCTTAATTTTTTTCTGTGTTCGACCGGTTCAACCCCGCAGGTGCGGGGAACACGTAAAATCGCCCCCCCCCAAAATACAATACGAAGGTTCATCCCCCCCGGTACGGGGAACACTCATACTCTATCTGCGTGAAAAGTCAGGAACATAACCGAACCCAAC
>NZ_JBJNIO010000128.1:0-479 GCF_056324145.1 Wenzhouxiangella sp. YN1 | reverse complement strand
GGAGAGGTGCCGTGCCGACAGCGCCGATCCTGCGCCGCGCGCGCTTGCGCTATTACGTATCGCCGGACCTGATCCGGCGTCTTGTTGCTACTGGCGCCTTCGCCGAGCAGATCCCGGCTCTGCGCTTCGCTTGGCCGGGATTTCGGGAGTGACGGGGTTGGCCGGGACTTCGGGGGTAGTGCCCGCGGCCCAGCTCCCGTATCGCCGGACCTGATCCGGCGTCTTGTTGCTACTGGCGCCTTCGCCGAGCAGATCCCGGCTCTGCGCTTCGCTTGGCCGGGATCTCGGGAGTGACGGGGTTGGCTGGGACTTCGGGGGTAGTGCCCGCGGCCCAGCCCCCGTATCGCCGGACCTGATCCGGCGTCTTGTTGCTACTGGCGCCTTCGCCGAGCAGATCCCGGCTCTGCGCTTCGCTTGGCCGGGAATTCGGGAGTGGCAGGGCTGGCCGGGATTTCGGGAGTGACGGGGTTGGCCGGGAC
>NZ_JBJNIO010000127.1:0-304 GCF_056324145.1 Wenzhouxiangella sp. YN1 | reverse complement strand
ACAAGCAGTGCATGTTTCATTCTGGAAGGCCTTCTGTGTCGGGGAGGGTCATGGGAGCATCACGATAGGTGCACTGCAGTGCAAGCGTCAACCCGGTCAGGGGGGCAGCCCCCCCCCCCCCCCCGCCGGGCCGGGGTCGGCCCCGCAACGCCGCCCCCCCGGGGCGAAACCCAAGTGGATGGCGCCCCACCCCGGTTCGCGCCCCGGGGCCCTGGGGGGGGGGGGCCCCCCCCCCCCCGCGGGGGGCGGGCGGGGGCGCCCCCGCTGACCGGGTTGACGCTTGCACTGCAGTGCACCTATCGTG
>NZ_JBJNIO010000126.1:0-983 GCF_056324145.1 Wenzhouxiangella sp. YN1 | reverse complement strand
CGAGGCTTTGAAAAGGGGTAGTGTTTCACCCATGGCGTGTTCTCTTTCTGTCGTGGGATTAGTGCCTTAACACTCTGATTATACGACAGAAATTGACACGCCATACCTCTTTCTAGCCCGCATTGAAGAATAAGGGGGGGTGAATGTACTCCAAAGTGTCGACGGCGTCTGGATCCAGCCAGCCAGTCCCGGTCGTAGTTGCCACTACCAACACTTCGCGCTCGAATGCGCCGGTTCGCTTCAGTTCATCCAGCGCCAACTGAGCGCGAGCCTCGACTGTGTCAGCCGATTTGAGCCCGACGTAGACTCTAATCGGCTGCCTGGGCTCGATGTCAGCGAACTCTTCCAGCTGCTTGACGGAAGGTCCGCCGGCGACAAAGTTACGGCCTTGTCGTCCAAGGCTGTCCCAACTGACGTGCGAGTCCGGACTGCCCGAGCGCAGGCTTGAAGTCGGCTGCTGAACACCTGGATCAGTCTGGGCGTCCAGGCCGGAGAAGCCGTAGTTGGCGGCCGCCACCAGTCCACGCGCCACTAATCCGGAGAAGATCAGATCGAGCAAGATCAAACCGACCACGAACCCGAGCGGGACCGCCAGCTTCGGCGGCAGCTTTTTCAGACTGAAGTCTATATTGGCCCTGAAAAACCGCCGTATCTGTCGGGCAATTGCCAGCACGCTCCACCCGACCAGCAATGCCACCGCAGTAAATTTCACGCTGTAGGCGTTGTCCCTTGTGGAGCCTACGATGTCGATCACCTGTTGATTCCAGCCCGCCGCGCGATAAATGAACCAGCCCAGCGCTAGCACAAAGGCAGCCGCAAAAACCCGCCGAATCCAGTTTTTTGGGTCTGTTGAATTCCAAGTGGGTTAAGCATACACATGCGGATTGATGCGTCCGAAGTCGAGCTTCCCCGCCAGCAGGAAGATCACCGTCCGGGCGGTACTCAGTCGCGTGTAGCCTCGGGCTTTTCGTTTCGCAGCTTGG